>JAGRPC010000581.1 GCA_020439925.1 Verrucomicrobiia bacterium
ATTTTCCCCTTGGCTTCACTGCGTCGGATCAGTTTCGGATTGGTGCCGGAAGCGGCTTCGGCGAGCTGCAGGGTCTCGACTTCGACATCGGCGGCGTTTGGAGCAGCCGAAGTTCGGCGAGTGATGAAAGATCCCGTTTTCCCATTCGGATCGATCTTGATTCTCTCAACCAGCTCGATGCGGTCCTCCGACCCATCGAGACGAGAAGCGAACAGCACGTCGTTTTTTCCGGCAAAGGTCAGCACCGCGAGCACGTCGGATTGCGGTCCGAAATCTTTCACCATCTCGAGGGCCGGGAGGCTCCAGAGTTTCAGGGATCGGTCGGCCGAGGTGGTCGCCAGTTGTTTGCCGTCCGGAGAGATCGCCAGGTCTACGATGGCGTCCTCGTGCCCGAAGCGTGCTTCGAGAAGCGGATTCAGTTTTGGCGCGGTCTTCGAAACGAAGCGCCAGAGACGGATGCGGTTGTCCGCTCCCGCCGCCACGATGTGCCGGGCGTCGGGGGTGAAGGCGACACGGCATTGCTCGCCCTCGGGCTGGTTGAGGGTATCGAGGCGCTCGCCGGTCGCCACCTGCCAGATCTTGCAGGTGCCGTCGCCGCTTGCACTCGCGAGGACGCTGCCATCGGGCGAAAAAGCGAGATCATAGACCGCACCGTTATGGGCGGTCATGGATCGGAGAAGTTTACCCGAGGCCAGGTCCCAGAGATGAATGGCACGGTCGTATCCCGCCGTGGCGAGGAGTTTGCCGTCGGGGGAAATCTCGGCGTCGAAGAGAATGTCTCGGTGCGAGCCTTCACCGATCGTGGCAAGGACACCGCCACTTTTCGTATCGAAGAGGATGGCTTCCCCCTTCAACCCGGTGATCCCCGTCGCCGCGACCAGGCGCGTGGCATCGGCGGAAAAGTGAAGGGCGTTGATCTTGCCCTCGGGTATTTCCAAGGTTCGAAGGACTTTCCCATCGGAATCCCGCAGTTCGATGCGGCCGTGCTTCGCGAAAGCCTGGAGCGATCCGTCGGAGGCAAAGGCCGCGGCGGTGACCGACTCCTTCACCGCGGCGGACGGGGCCATCTCGGGAACATTGAGGGTCGAGAGCAGGGAAATGTCGTGCTCCTTCGCGGGTCCCTTGGCCCCCTCCTCGATCCAGCGGCCCAGGAGGGCAACTTCATCCGCAGTCGGCTGCGGTTCCTTTTTCGGCGGCATCGCCGGCTTCGCTTTCTTCAGGACGGTCTGCAGCAGGTAGGACTCGCCGGGTTTTCCCGGGGCGACGATGGTCTTGCCTTCCGTCTCTCCCCCTTCCATGAGCGAAGCGAAGGTTTCCACCGAGAAGCCACCCTCGTAATCGCCCTCGTTGTGGCAACCGGCGCAGTAGTCGCGCAGGAGCGGGGCGATGTCGGTATGATAGTCGACAGGAGCGCTGGAAAGGGACTTTCCGAACAGCACCATCGCGACGGAACCAGCAAGGAGTTTCACGTTCATGAAAAGGGATCTTGTAGGAATCAATGCTGGAAGAGGAACTCCCGTGACGTCATCAGTGCCCAGAAGAGATCCTCGATCGCGGCACGCTTCTCGCCTTCGCCGGCCGAGCCCAGCAACTCCAGGAACCCGGCGCGCTCTCGCTCGTTCGGAAGGCGCGAGAGAGTCGCGAGGCAGGCCTCCTCGACGATGCGGGCGTCGTCGGCCTTTTCCGAGATCAACTTCTCGACGATGCTCTTGTTCGAGGCGAGGCGGTTGTTGAGGGCGTCGCCGTTGGCGAGGTGGAGCACCTGGATCATGCTCGGCTGGTTGGAGCGCTCGCACTCGCAGGTGATCTCGCGGTCGTTGCGGCCGAAGGTCTTGAGAAAATAGGACTGCACCGCCGAGTCATAGAGTTCGATGGCGCGGGTGCCTTCCTTGTAGAAGTCGGTCTTCTCGGAACTGCCATCGTTGAGAGCCACCTTGTCGAAGACTCCGGGCACGCCGGTGACGTCGGCGATGGCGTCGTGCAGGACCTCGGCCATGAGCCGCCGGGGCTGGTGCCGCGAGAGATACTTGGTGTCGTCGCTGTTTTCCGAGAGCACCTCGCCGCTGCGCTGGTAGGTCTCGCTCTGGAGAATGGCCCGCATCAGGGATTTCAGGTCGAAGCGGCTTTCGACGAGATATTCCGCGAGGCCCTCGAGGAGCGGCTCATTGCTCGCCGGATTCGATGCCCGAAGATCGTCGACCGGCTCGACGAGGCCGCGACCGAAGTAAGCCGCCCAGATCCGGTTCGTGATGGAACGGGCGAAATTCGGATTGTCGGGAGCCGTGAGCCAGGCGGCCAGCGCTTCGCGGCGATCCTCGGTGGAGTTCGGATCGAGGGGTTCGCCGTCGAGCGGCGCGGGGACCTGGGGTTTCCCGGTGCGCGGCTGAATGAGATCTCCCCTCGGCTCGACATAAAGCGTGCGGATGCCGTCGCCGCTGCGCGTGTCTCCGCCCCAGCCTTTCGCACGGACACGGGAGAAGAGGTTGGCGAAGGCGTAGTACTGATCGTTCGTCCATCTCTCGAGCGGATGATCGTGGCACTTCGCGCAGTTGATCGACTGGCTGAGGAATGCCTGGGCGGTGTTCTCGGCGAGAGTCTCGGGATCCTGGTGCACGGCGTAGAAATTGGTCGCTCCGTTTTCCGTGCTGAGCCCCTTCGCGGTGACGACCTCACGAACCATCTCGTCCCAGGGCCGGTTCACGGCGATGTTGCCGCGGATCCAGTCGTAGTAGGCCTTCACGGCCGCCGGGCGGAGGATGCCGCCGTTGACGAGGAAGATGTCCGAAAACCGGTAACTCCAGTAGTCCACGAATTCCTCGCGCTGGAGGAGGGAATCGATCAGTTTGGTGCGTTTGTCAGACGCAGCGTCGGCGAGGAAGGCGCGCGTCTCCTCGACCGTCGGGAGTTTGCCGATGGTGTCGAGAAAAACGCGGCGAACGAAATCCTCGTCGCTGCAGCGCCCCGAGGGCTTCAGATTCAGCTGACGAAGTTGCGCGAGGACGACCTCGTCGATGCGGTTCGCTTTCGGCGCGGAAGTGAAGACCTCGTCGGGAATCGAGTTCGGGAAGGGCGAACGGATCCTCGCGATCGCCACCTTGCTGGCGAAGAGCGCGGTCACCGCCCCTTCGCCATGGCCGATGACCTCGGCGGTGCCCGATTCGTCGATATAGGCGACGGTCTCGTCGGCGGAGGCGAACTTCGCCCAGTCGGTGACGTCGAGGCTGCTGCCGTCGTCGTAGTGGGCGGTGACGAGGAAACGCTGCTTCGAGCCGTTCTTCAGGATCGAAAGCGGCGGATCGACGGTGATCGACACGACCGCCACGTCATCGGACGAGGGCGCCGGGCTGCCGTTGGCGATCCACTCGGCGAGGATGCGGTATTCGCGCGAGCGGGGATCGAGCTTCTTGCCTCCCTTGTGGGGAGTGGCCATGGTCGGCTTGGTGAGCAGGAGGCTCTTGGCAGGCTCGAGCGGATCGACGCGGCGTCCCCGCGCCTCGCGGGTCATCGTGTAAAAGTCCCGGGGCGGATCGTAGCCGCGCAGACTGAGGCGGAAGCCGCCCTTGCCCGCGACGGCACCGTGGCAGGCTCCCATGTTGCAACCCTGGCGCGTCAGCACGGGCATGACATGACCGTTGAAACTCCAGGCGAAGGGCTGGTCGAAATTCTCCACGACGATCTCGCGGGTCGCCACGCGGTCGCCGGACTTCGCGGTGAGGACGGCCTTGCCGTTCGCCCTCGCATAGACAACGCCATCGACGAACTCGGCGACCCCGGAGGGAGCGATGGTGAACTGCACGGAGGATTCCTCTCCGAGGAAATTCCCGTCCTCCGAGCGCAGGGCGAGGACATGCTGGATCGCTTCGGGTCCGTCGAGTCGGATGGCCTCGGGGAGGATGCGGAGTTCGTTCGCGGAGGCAATGCCGGCCACGAGCGGAAGGATAGAAAGAAAGGAGACGGATTTCATCCTGACAATCACGCAAAAAGTTCCTTCACCGGCTCCTTCCCGAAATCGACGATGGGGAAAGGCCGTCCCGAGGGGCCGGGCAGGTGGGTCTCGAGATCGAAGCCGAGGGCGTGGAACATCGTCGCGACGATGTCGCCGGGCGAGACGGGGCGTTCCGCGGGGAAGCCGCCGATGGGATCGCTCTTGCCCACGACCCGGCCGCCCTTCACCCCGCCACCCGCGAAGGTGCAGGTGAAACATTGCGGCCAGTGGTCGCGGCCTCCCGCCGGATTGACCTTCGGGGTGCGCCCGAACTCGCTCAAGCCCGCGACGAGGACGTCGTCGAGCATGCCACGCTGGTGGAGGTCCTCGATGAGGGCGGAGTAGGCCTGGTCGTACATCGGGGCGACCTCGTCCTTCATTTGCGTCACCGAGATGAAGGGCTTCGAACCGTGGATGTCCCAGGAAAGCTCGTTGAACACGGTGAGGAAGGTGTTCACCGTCACGAAACGGACCCCGTTCTCGACGAGACGACGCGCGAGGAGGAAACACTGCCCCACCCGGTTCATCCCGTAGCGCTCGCGCACGGATTTCGGCTCCTTCGAGAGGTCGAAGGCGGCCCTAGCCGACTCGCTCGTCATGAGCCGGAAGGCGGAGTGGAAGTTGTCGTCGAGGAGTCGGGCATCCTCGCTCGCCTCGAAGGACTTCACGGTCTGGTCGACGAGGTCACGCATCTTCTGGCGGCGGTCGAGACGAGTCGCGCCGAACTGGTCGGGCGGCAGGAGATCCGGCACCTTGAAGTCGGGCTTCGAAGGATCGGCCATCAGCGCAAAGGGATCGTAGGCCTTGCCGAGGAATCCGCCGGCCTGTCCGTTCGGCAGGTTGCCCCCGCCGCGGCCCATCAGTTCGGGCAGGACGACGAAAGGCGGCAGGTCGTTCCGCGCGTGCATGAGAAAGTTCGCCACCGCCCCCGCGTGTGGCGTCTCGATCCCGCCCGTGAAGCGACGGCCCGTCTGCATGATCTGCCAGCCCGCATCGTGGACCGCGGCACCGTCGTGATGGCAGGAGCGGATCAGGGAGAACTTGTCGGCGATCTGCGCGTGTTTCGGCAGGATTTCGGAGAGTTCGAAGGCGTCCGACTTGGTGCGGATCGGATTGAAGGGGCCGCGGATCTCGCTCGGCGCGTCCGGCTTCATGTCCCACAGATCGAGGTGACTCGGACCGCCAAGGTTGAAAATGAGGATGCAGGACTTCGCGTCGTCGCCCTTCACGTTCCCGTTCTGCTTCGCGGCGAGGAACTGCGGCAAGGAGAGCCCGATGGGCGCGAGAGCCCCGACGGTGAGGAACTCGCGGCGGGTGCGTTTCGGCCCGCAGAGCGGCCCGGAGGTTTCGGCGAGGAAGTCGAACATGGCTCGGGGTGGGAGTGACTCCCGGTTTCAAGGGGTGAATGTCCTACGCTATCGAAAATGTTACGTGGCGTCTTGTAACGCGATTCCGGGTTTTGGTATGTTTCGATCATGACGCCCTTCGATCCGAAACGCTTCCAGGAGGAGTTTTTCGCCCTCTGTCCCGGTCTCCGTGAGCCCATCGAGCTCATGGCGGCGATGCCCGGCGTGGCCGTCTTTGTCAAAAACCTCGAGAGTCGTTACGTCTACAACAACGACTTCCACCGCATCCGCTACGACCGCATCCCCTCCGACGAACTCGTCGGAAAGCGCGCCCGGGATTTCTTTCCCACCCTCCTCGGCGATGCCTACGAGGCCAACGACCGCGTCGTCTTCGCGACCGGCTCGACCATCGTCAACCAGATCTGGCTCGTGCCCACCATCCGCGGCACGCCCGGATGGTTCCTCGCTAGCAAATGCCCCATCCGCGATCAGGAGGGTGTCGTCATCGGGCTGCTGGGACTCATGACCCCCATCGACACCCCCGAGGAACAACGAGCCCACTTCGGCAGCCTGCAAAAGGTGATCTCCCACATCGAGACCCACTTCATCGACGAGATCGACGCCGAGGAACTCGCGAAACTCGCCGGGCTCTCCGTGCCCCACTTCAACCGGCTCTTCCGCAAGGTCCTCCGGCTCTCGCCCATGGAATACGTCCTCTCCCTCCGCGTGCAGGAGGCCCAGCGACTCCTCGCGACCACCGGCCTCTCCCTCGGCGAAATAGCCGCGGCGACGGGCTTCTACGATCAGAGCCATTTCACCAAACGCTTCCGCAAGGTCACCGGGATCACTCCGAGCGCCTACCGGCGGGGCGTTTTTGCCTGAACCGGAGCCCCCCTCGCCGACCGCCCGATCCCTCCAAAGATTCGCCCGTTTTTCCTCCTGCCGTTTCTTGCCCGAACCTGCCCGATCTGCCACTCTCGGCTTCTCGAGTTCGCCCCCCACTCGACCCTGTTGACTCCATGACCCGACCCT
>JAGRPC010000582.1 GCA_020439925.1 Verrucomicrobiia bacterium
GAGGGCGAGGGTGAAGGCAAGGGCGAGTCCCAGTCCCTCGGCGAGAAAGGCAAAGGTAAAGGACAATCCCCGGGGGAGGGCGAAGGCGAAGGCAAAAGCGAAGCTCGGGGCCGAGGCCCAGACCAACTCGCCGCGGGCGGCGGCAATGCCGGTGGAGACGGCGTGCTCAACAACGGAGGTGACGACCGCAACGAGGGCCTCCCCACCGCCCCCCCTTCGGGTCCGCTCTTCTTCGACGATTCCTCCGAGGAACGCCGTCCCGGGCCCATTACCGGAGAGGACTACGAACAGTGGGCGGACCGTCTCGGAAATCTCGAGGAAATGCTGCCGGACGAGGAACTTCGCAATTCCGTCGCCCGGGTCCGAGACGATGCGAGGGCGATGCGCATCGACTTCCGCCGCGACGACCTTCCTCCCGGGGCGGACAGCATCAACCAGCGTATCACCGAGCCCCTTATCGAACTCCGCCAGCGCGTGAGCGAGGAACTGGCAAAGCTCAACCGCGAGAATCCGGTCGCCCCCATCGACCGCGACCCTGTCCCGAGCGAGTTCCGCGATCTGGTGCGCCGTTATTACGAGGAACTGGGTGCCGGGAAGTGAGTGCATGATGAGGTTCCGTTCCACCCGCCACGGCGTATTCTGCCGGCCCCGTCGCCGTTCTTCGGCCCTCCATCCGGGAAACTCCGGAATCGGGTCCGTCGGTCTCAGATGCACGATCCTTCTTTTCGCATGACCTGCCCCTTTCTCAGCGCCTCCCTGACCTTCGCCAACGAATCGTGGGCCTGGGTCGCGTTGTTGTTCGGCCTCGGGGCGATTCTCGTGCTTGCGCTGACCTACCGGAATTCCAGCCTCCGCGGCGGCGCCAAGTTTGCCGCCATGTCGCTCAAGGGCCTAGGTCTCGTCCTTCTTGCCCTCGCCCTCATGGAACCGGTGCATCTCGACGAGGTGCCGAAAAAACACGCCAACGATGTGGCCCTCCTTGCCGATAATTCCGCAGGACTCGCGATCCCGCTCGGCGCGGAAAAGGAAGCCCCGTCCGCCGAAATGCGCTCCGCCCTCGTCGGAGCGGCACCGGACCAACCGCCCGGCTGGATCGCAGGGATCGCCGAGACCTTTCGCGTGCAGCCCTTCCTGGTGGATCGAGGACTGCGTCAGACCGGTGATTTCACCGGACTCGATTTCACTCGCAACAGTTCCACCCTCGGCGCCGCTCTCGAAAACATCTCGACTCGCTTCCGCGGGAGGCCTCTCGCCGCGACTGTGCTGCTCACCGACGGAAATGCCACCGACGGGGCTGGGCTGGAGGCGCTTCTCGCGAAGGAGGAGGCGCTTCCTCCGGAAAAACGGGTTCCCGTTTTTCCCGTCATCGTCGGCGAGCTCGATCCCTCCGCCCGCGATCTGGCCATCGCCCGCGCCGATGCCACGACGACCCAGTTCGAAGACGCGCAGGTGACCCTCGATGTCGAGGCGGTTGCACTTGGCGAGATTCCCGGCCCCGTGGAGGTTTTTGTCCTCAACGAGAAGGGCGAGGAGCTCGCCAGGAAGGAACTCGTTTTTCCTTCGGGAAGCGAGCGTCGCAGCGTTCCGGTCCGCCTCCGGCTCGCGGGCATTCCCCCGGGCGTCTCCTTTCTCACCGCAGGGATCCGGCAAACGGCGGACAGTCCGTTCGATCAGTTGACCGAGAAGAACGACCGCGTTCGCGTCGCCGTGAACCGTGGCCGAGGCCCTTATCGCATCCTCTACCTGAGCGGACGTCCGAACTGGGAATACAAGTTTCTTCGCCGATCCGTCGCCGGAGACGCGGAGCTCGATCTCGTCGGACTCATCCGCATCGCCAAGCGCGAGCCGAAATTCGAATGGCGCGGACGGAGCGGCGAGAGCAGCAACCCCCTCTTCCGCGGCTTCAACCGCGACATCCCGGAGGAGACCCAGCGTTACGACCAGCCCGTCCTCGTCCGACTCAACACGGCCACCCCCGAGGAACTTCGCGACGGGTTTCCCAAATCGGCGGAGGAACTTTTCACCCGTTATCGCTCCATCATCATTGACGACCTCGAGGCCGATTTCTTCACCGCGGAACAGCATGAACTGATCGAGCAGTTTGTCTCGATACGCGGGGGCACGGTGGTGATGCTGGGAGGGCAGGAATCGTTTCAGGAGGGCGGATGGGACAACACGCCGACCGGCCGCCTCCTCCCCGTCTACCTTGACCAGAAGGAACCCGGCGGCCCCGCCCTGGATGCGACCTACAACCTCACCCGCGAGGGATGGCTCGAGGATTGGATGCGCTTGCGTGCCGGTCAGGATGAAGAGGAAATCCGCCTCGCCTACATGCCACCCTTTTTTGCCATCAACCGGCTTCCCACGATCAAGCCCGGAGCGAGCATCCTCTCGACCGTGACCGACAGCGAGGGGCGAGTCCTGCCGGCCCTGGTGACGCAGCGTTATGGCGAGGGGCGCGCGGGCGCCCTGGCCGTCGCCGACTTCTGGCGCTGGGGGATGAAGGACACCGAGCAACAGGCCGAACTCGCGAAGATGTGGCGGCAGTTTCTTCGTTGGACCGTGACCGACGTACCCGCACGCGTCGAGTTGACGAAGGAGGAGTCCAACGATGGGGCGATCCCCGTCACTCGCCTGTCGGTGCGGGTCCGGGATTTGAAATACGATCCCCAGGACGATGCCACGGTTCTTGTAACGGTGAAGGATCTCGACGGGACAAGCCGCAACCTCACGGCAGAGCCTTCGCTTGAGGAACCCGGCCTTTTCACCGCCGAATACCTTTCCGAGGAGAGCGAGGGTTACCGGATCGAGGCGAAGGTGATCGACGGAAACGGCGAAGAGATCGGGGCCGGGGAGGCCGCGAGATCCCTGAATCCGGAAGCCGCCGAATTCGCCCACCTGGGACCCGATCCCTCCGTCCTCGAGCGCCTGGCGAAGGTGACGGG
>JAGRPC010000082.1 GCA_020439925.1 Verrucomicrobiia bacterium
GTAGCCGCGACCGGCCCGGTCGCGGGTTGGGCGAGCTTGGTATCGGGTCAGTTTTCATCTTCAGAATCCCCCAGCGATACCGCGCACCTGCTCGATCATCGTCCGCAGTTCCTGGACACGGGCGCTGTCCGGCAACTGCGCCGCCAGTCTCGCCAGCTCGTCGAGATCGACGACGTCGCCGAGCGGACCGCCGGCCAGTATTGCGGCGAACTGCGAGGCCACCGTGGCGAGGAGGATGGCATCGCCGCCCTGTTCCGGTGCCGGAGCGGTGGCCAGGTGCGGCAGGGCCCAGCGGCGCTCGATCATCTCGCCACTCTCAAGGTCGCGGAAACGGACCGAGACCGAGCCGAGGTCGCCTTCGCCGGCCGGATCGGGCTCTACCTGATAGACGGCCACACCCGCCTCGGCGGCCGCGAGTTCGGCGGCATCGACGCTGTCGTTGCGGAAGTCCTCGGTGGCGAGGCGGTGTTTCTCGAAGCCGAGCAGCTTGTAGGATTTCACCCGGTCGGGGTTGAACTCGACCTGCACCTTCACGTTCTTCGCAGCGGGCCGCAGGGCTCCGGCGATCTGTTTGGCGAAGGCGTCCTCCGCATCCTCGGGGCGGTCGAGCAGGTAATAACGTCCGTCGCCCTTGCGCGTGAGGGCCTCGAGGATCTCGTCGTTGAGCCCCTCGGCCCCAAAGCCGGCCGCGTCGAAGGCGATGCCCGACTCGCGCATCATCTCGACGCGCGTGCCGAGGCTTTCGGCTTTGGCGTCGCCGAGATTGGCGGCCCCGTCGGTGAGCAGGACGATGCGGTTCTGCGCGTTCGTGTTCTGGTGTTCGCGGGCTTTTTCGAAAGCGAGTTCGAGGGCCGCCTCGAGATTCGTGCCTCCCTCGCTCGGCAGCGCCGCGACGGTCTCGGCGAGTTTCATGGCCTCGTTCCCCGGCACCGCGTCGGCGACGAGGCGCGGCTGGCGGGCGAAGGAGACGAGCGTGATGCGGTCGTTCTCTCCCAGCAAGCCGGCGAGGGTCGCGACGGCGCGGCGCACCGTTTCGCGGCGGTCGGGGCGCTCCATCGAGCCCGAGCTGTCGAGGAGCAGGGTCAGGCGCAGGGGCGTGCCGGAGGATCTTCCGGCCTCGGCCGTGCGCAGGGCGATACGGACGAGATTGCGCTGCTGGAGGAAAGGGTGGGCGCCCTGGTCGATGCGGCAGGCGACCCGCTCTCCCATCCCCGGCATGGGATCACCGTAGTCGAAGGCGTTGATGAATTCCTCGATGCGGATCTTTTCGGCTTCGGGCCATTGGCCGGAGGCCAGGGCCGCTTTGGCGAGCTGGAAGGAGACGTCGCTGACGTGGAGCGAGAAGGTCGAGAAGGGCTCGGCCTCCGTCGAGGTTTCCTCGAGGGCGGCGGGAACGACGAACTTGCTCTGGACAAAAACTTCCCTTTCCAGATCATCGCTCCTGAGACTGTCGGTGAGGGCTTCGACCAGTTCGATCTGGTCCCTCGTGTTCCGAACGATCAGCTGCGAGGTTTCCGCGTTGTAGATCGCGGTGGACCCCTCAGGAAATGAGATTCCCGCGCTCTCGAGGACCTGTTTCGCCGTGACAGGACCCGCCGGAGCGGGGGACCCACCCGCGGAAACCGGACTCGCAAAGGGATCGCCGATGTTTGCTTCGTCGGTTGTCGACGAGAGAAAGGTCGGTGGCACCTGATAGACCTGGGTAAGAAGGTCTGAGCTGAGTGTGGCGACGGGAGAGGATCCCAAGGTCGTGCTCAGGGAACTGACATTTCCTTCGTCGGGCCGGTTGGCATAGCGAAGGTCAAAACCGAATCCCTTTGCGGCTGGGGTTTGCCGTTCGAGAGACTCATGATCCGAAAAGTCGAGAGAGGACACGGTTCCGGCCTCCGCGGCCATCTGTCCGCCGCCGAACCCCATCGCACCACCGGAACCCGAGCTTGCGTTGAGGTCGGGGCGTTGCCCCTGCCCCACTTGCGGCGTCAGCGCGAGGATGTCATTCACGGACTGATCGGTCTTATCACGCTGGTCCATTTCGCCATCCCCGAACCCGCGAAGCTTGTCGGCTCCTCCCAGAAAGTGCCGCGAAAACAATTGTCCATCGCCTTTCGCTGCCTGCATCGGAGTCTCCTCCACCGATTTTTCCCTTTCGGACAAGCGATCCAGTTGCGTCACCTTCTCCCGCTTTCCGGCCTCGGCGTCTTTCAAGTCGGCCGAGTCGGGAACGGGGACGAAAGCGAAGTTGCTTCCGGACACCACGTCTCCCGCTACACCCAAACCCACGGTTCCACCGCTACCAAAGATCCGCACACCATTGACTTCCTTGTCCGCGGAACCGCCACCGGCGCCTCCATGGCCGGTTTGCGCGAAGTCGGGTCTTCCAGCGGCTGCGGGCGCCGGTGAGGCTGTCGTCGGCGTCGCCGTTTTCGATTCATCCAGTTTCTGAAGGTCGATGAACCCGTCGAACTCGACGACCTTTGCTTTCTGCTCGACCAGCGCCTCCCCGGCCATCGCCAGGCCGGAAACGGGGGCGGGATCCGACGGTTTGGCGGCGGGCGGTGCCGTAAAGTCCAGGCCGAGGGCGACGCCCCCATTGCTCACGGAAACCCTGGCATCTTCACTCTCCTGCCGCTTCTCGTCCCGCATTTCCTTCTTGGAGACACCTCGGTCGGCGCGATTGAGTTCACGAAGCTCGCGTTCCTCCAATTCCCCGAGAGCTGCCTCGTTGGTTTTTGCGCGGAAGCCCCTCGTCTCGGCGTCTCCATCGGCATCCACGGCGGCCAATGAAGGCAAACGGGTGGTTGGGGGCTCGGCTAGGGAGAGACGGACGCCGCGGCGCAGGTCGTCGACCGCTTCCGGGGGGCGAGGCGAGTCTGCCGCGACCGAAAAGAAGGAGGTCGCGTTGGAAGAGAGTTCCTGGGTTGATTGCTGGAGTTCCACAGCTTTGCCGGGTCGTGCCGGAGTCGTCGTCACCGCGGCAAAATCATCACCGAGATTCACGGCGGCGAGGGACTCGGTCCCGGCGGTTCGAATGACGGAGAGGCCGCCGCTCGATTCGCTCTTGGTCGCTTCGAGGTCCGTCCGCAGGCTGCGGCCGTAACGGTCCGAGAATTCTTCCCGGGGAAGCTCGAAGGCAAAGGTCGCCGCGCCGTCGGCCGGACTTTTGACCTTGCGCAGAATCCCTGTCGACGCTGGCCACATCAATCCGAGGAACAGGCTCAACACGGCGACGCAGGCTGCGAGCCTGATCAGCATGCCCCAGCGTGTCCGGCTCTTCGGACGCGGGATGGGCACCACGGTCTCGTTTCGTTCCGGGTCCGCGCCCAGGCGGGCAAGGAGGGCTTCCCGCCGTTCCGGAGCGAGTTTCCAATCCCCCTGCTCCTCCGCACTTTCCCCCGTGGCCACTTCCCGCAGCAGGTGGTGCATGGCCTCGAGCCGCTTTTGGTAGAGCGCCAGTTCGGGCCGCTCCGTGACGAGTCTTTCGAGCTCCTCGCGCTCGAAGTCCGAGGCTTCGCCGAGGACGAGGGCGGTGAGTCGCGCCTCGAGTTCGGGTTCGATCCAGGGGTGGAGGGCGTCGTTGCCGTCTTCCGTTTTCATGAGATGCCGTCGATGCCGAGGTGGCGCAGCTTGTCGGCGAGCTGCTTGAGAATGTGGTGGAGCCGGTAGCCGACGTTGCCGATGCTCATTTCCGTCCGCTCGGCGATCTCGCGGTAGCGGAGGTTTTCGAAATACTTCAGTTGCACGAGGCGCCGGTCGGCCTCCTCGAGTTCGGCGAGGAGGAGGCGCAGGAACCCCGCGGCCTCCATGCGCTGGAGCAGTTCTTCGGGCGTGTCGTCCTCCGATGAGGCCGCCGCGACGCTCTTTTCGTCTTCGCCAACCTCGCGCCGCCCGTCGCGCTGGTGATTGTAGGACCGGTTCCGCACGCTGCGGAAGAGCCAGGCTCGGGGATTCTCGACGCCTTCCCAGTTCGCGTGGAGCTGGAGAAAGACTTCCTGCACGATTTCCTCGGCGATGGCTCGGCGACCGGTGAGGGAAAAGGCATAGCGCAAGAGGGGAGTCTCCTCGCTCTCGAACAGCGCGATCAGGTCCGGCTTTCCTTTGCCAACCGAGTTTTCGTTCTGGGTCGGCGAGGGCATGAAGCGGAGCGAAGCGGCGGGGTCCGGCTGTTGGCGTTCGGGGTTCATGGCCGGGAGAAAGAATCTCTCCTCATGAGGCTGGACACGCGGGAAGAGGATTTCTTGGAAAAAAGTGAAGATTTTTTCCCGTGGCCTTGCATTGAGCCGTCGGAAGGTCCCGGGTCAGGATTCATGGCACCAACCTATCGGATTGCCCCGCCGAAGGGGAGGGCGGAGTTGTCAGGAATTCGTAAGAGCCGTGTTGTGGCTTTCCTATTCCTCGGAGAGTGTCTCGTTCAATCGCTGGATTTGCGCCTCGACCGCTTTCGAGGCGAATTCGGGATTCCGCTCCCGGAGCGCTTCGTACAGCTTGAGCGCCTGGAGACGTTTGGTTTTCGCCTCGTCCATTTTTCCCGCCCCTTCCAGTTCGTCGGCCTCGCGGCCGCGGAGAAAGGCGGCATACCAGATCTCCTCGGCCCCGCTCATCTCCGTCGCGGGAGGAAAGGCACCGATGAGGACAGAGCCTCCCTCGACGCGGTAGTCGCAACCGGCGAGACTGGCCGTGTAGCGGATCGCCTCGATCAGCGGCACGTTGGAAAGACGCAGCGTGAGCGGCTTTTCCGCGAGCGAGGTCCGGCTCGAATACCAGTAGCGGATGTCGACGCCCCGCCCGGTCTCGGGCAGGCTCCGGTCGTTTTCGGCACCGGCCTTCTTCAGGATCTCGATCGCTTCGAGCAGAGGGGTTTCCTCGAACTCGACGGAGGGCAGAATGATGGTCTTCACCTTTTCGAGAGCGGGAACCGGGACGGGACCGGGGAAAAGGGACCCTCCGAGCCCGAGGCGTTGTTCGCCGGGAAGGTCGTCGCTTTCCCGGGGAGAAACCGGGGCTCCGGATGCGTCGACAAGACGGGCGGTTAGAATATGGGTTCGCCAGGAGTTCTCGGCGCGCCACTCCTCGAGCGCGAGGGAACTGCCGGAGGGAATCGCGACCCTGGTTTCCCCGACGACCTCAGGTTTGTCCCCGGCATGAATCTGCAGAAGGGTGACGGCAAGATCGACGGTCGAATGGTCCGCGGAGACCGACATCACGCTCCTGGTCAGGTGATCCCCGATCCGGACTTCCGTCGTCTCGTCCGTCTTCGCGGTGAGTGAAGAACTGGCAATGGCGGTTCCGGAAGAAGTCTCCCCGGCGCGGGTAACGAGGGACTCGACCTCGTCGTCGGTGGTGAGGACACGGGTGGAAACGAGGGAGGGACGGTTTGCTGGCGCCGCTGAAAAGAGCGGCTCGCGCGTCTCGAGAATCCGGCAGGTGAGCGAGACCTGGATGGAGGAGCGCGCCATCTCGGCCTCGATGAGTTTCTGGATCCGATAGATCGTCCCGGTCTTCGCCCGGACAAACAGTCGCATCGAGACGGGATCGTAGGCGATACTTTCGTCCTTGCCGAAGGTGATGCCCTCGGAGGTGAGCCGTTCCCGTGGTTCGACGGGATCTCCTTTCCGGGGATTTTCGAAGAGAGAGGGCGGGGCGAGGAGATCGCGCACGATGGTGAGATCGGAGTCCTGCGCGCCAAGCGGAATGGATGTGGCGAGGAACAAGGCAATCCACATCGTGCGAAGCTTCATCGCCCGGAAGATTAACGAAAGGGGGAGGAGGTGTCGAGAGGCAATCGGCGTCCTTCCCGGCCGCCCGGTGATCGGCGATCAGCCAGATCCGGCTGAAATCGAAACCACATTCCTTGTCACAAGGTCATCGAATCTGGTCAACCATTCATGTCTCCGAACCCTGCGATGGACGAGCCTCTCACCGCTCCCGTTCCTCCCCCCGAACCTGCCCGCGAGCGTCGGTGGCCCGCAGCCGTCGCTTCGTTCCTGACTGCGATCTTGCTCAACGCACTGATCCTCGCGTCGCTCCTCCTTGTGAGGGTGAACGAGACCCGGAAAACGCCCCCGGGCATCGTCGCTGCGGTCGTGCCGGCCGATCCCGCCCCCCCGGTGGATCCGCCTGAACCCGATCGACCCCAGCCCTCGGTTCAAAGCGGAGGTGCCCCAGCTGCGCTCGATCTGGCGATCGTCACTTCAACGACGAGCGCCCTTTCCCTCACCCTTCCGGATCTTCCCTCCTTCGACGACGGAATTTCAGGACTTGCGGGAATCGGCAGCAGTTTCGGGAGCGGGTTCGGATCCGGGACGGCGGGGACGGGAGGTGCCTCGATGAAAGTCGGAAAGATCACAGTGAAGGCGAAGCAGCTTGGCCTGATCCTCGACGTCTCGGGCAGCATGGAGGAAGAGTTGCCCAAGGTGAAACGCGAGGTGCGCAAGGCCTTCAAGGATGCCAAGGCGGTCGAGGTCAAGGGCTGCCGCGTCGACTGGACGGAGCCGGCGGATGCGGACGGAGAAAAGAGGAGCGAGGTCAAATTGAGGAGCGATGCCGCGTCTGTGGTCGAGGCGGTCGAGATGCTCGTGGTCGCCGGGCGGGTCGATGCGCTCTACTGGTTTTCCGACCTGCAGGATGGTGAAACGGAGGCCGGGCTAGCCCGTCTCCGCGAGTTGCTTCACCTCGAGCGGGGGAGGGGCAGGGCCGTGAAGTTCTACATCCGCTCGCTGGGGAAAGAACCTTCGCCGGAGCTGGCGGCCATCGTCAGGGACAGCGGCGGCGCGGTGCAGGCGGGGGAGAAGGGCGAATGAGCGGGATTCACTCCGCTTCCGCGGCCCGCTTCAACAGACGCGTCACATCCTCGTCGAGGAGGTATCCACCTTCTCTCAGGCCGATCAGGGTCGCGGTCACGGCCTCGAGGTAGGCGCCCCGATCCGGATAAAGCTCCTCGATCGAGGGTCGCGGATCGCCCTTCGCCTCGCGTTCCGCCCGCGTCTTCGCAAAGGGAAACCACGCGCCCTGCAGACCGGCGAGGACTCCGCCGTCGCCGAAGGCCTCGTCGCGAAGATTCCATCCCGTGGCGGTGCCGCGGGGCACGGCGATCTCGGGCAGGCGGATGCCGGAGAGCTCGTTGCCCTTGGCGTCGACCGCGGGGACAAGGGTAAGGTAGGGCTCGCCCGGCTCCGGCGGCACCTCGTCGGCGATCCCTTCGGACTTCCAGCGCGGTCCGGGGTTGAGGCGGAGCGGACGATAGAGATCCGGGGGCGACTCGACCCCAGGAATCTTCGGGAAACTCGCCTGGAAGGTTTCGTGATGGACCAGGGTGCCCTCGGCGATGCGGGGATAAACACTCACGGGCGGCTCGGTGCCGTCGCGGATCCACCGATCCAGGCCGCTCAGAAGGGACCGCAGAACGGGACCGCGGTGCTTGATCGGATTGAGTTCGTAAAGGCAGGGTTTCTTCGCGGAGACGTCGTCGCTGCCTCCGAGATGCTGGGTGCCAGCGATCAGATAAACGCGCATCTCGGGATCGAGCTCGAGGTCGCGCCGACCCTCGACGTCGGTGTGCAGGAGCGAGGCGGCGCGTGCCCAGTATTCCGTGGAGGTTTGCACAAACATCGTTTTCGGAACCCCTCCGGTTCCGCGGAGCCGGGCAAAGGATTCCCCGGTTTCCCCGGTGAGCGGATCGGTCTGCTCCACTGGCGTGAAGGGGAAGGTGTCGATGGGGGAGAGGCTGCCCTCGCGGAAGTTGCCGTAGACCGTGGCCATGCCGAATCGATGATTGAACAGTCCTTTTCCCGCTCCTGCGACATGGATGAGGGCCCCGTCGAAGACTCTGCGTCCCTCGGAGTCGATATTGAAGCCGTCGTGGAGGAACTGATGGCAGAAACGTCCCGACTGCGAGACGCCGAAGATGATTGACCGGTCGAGATGACCGAAGAGAGGATTGGCGGTTCCGTCAGGGGCGCCTTCTTCGTGGCGGAGGAAGGAGACGGTGTCGCGCAGCCCGGCGAGCCCGAGTCCCGAGACGCGGGGATCGCGGGCGGTGTAGACGAGGTCGTAGGTCCAGCCGGGCTGGAAGCCGTCTTTGAGGTAAAGGCTCGTCGCGTCGGGCACCACGGTTTCGTTTTCCCAGCGGGCGAAGGCCCAGTCTTCGTGCGGCACCTCCACGGAGGGCGTGTTGCGATCGGGGCGCCGCATCAGGATCGCGTCGGCGGTGTCGAGGGAGACGGCGGGATAGGCTTCGGAGGTGCCCCAGGGACTCTGGAAAAAGGCGCGGCTTTTTACGGGATCATCGACGGTGATTTCGACGTGGTTCCGTCCGGTCACCGGTGATCCGTCCGGATTCTTCGCCACCGGCACACCGCCGAGGAGGCGCCCGGTGCCATCGTCCTGAATCTCCCCGCTCCAGCCCGTCCAGAGCACGGAGTAACCTTCGCGCATGAGGAAACCATTACCGGCGTGTTCCGCTTCTCGAGGGGTGTTGGTCCGGAGCCCTTCGTTGAAGGTCCAGAGGGCCAGCTTGTTGCCGCGGTTATGCACGTCGTAGAGGAGGGTGCCGTTGCCCTTCGCCGGATCGGTCGGGTAGAGCAGGGTGAAATCGGCCCAGTATTCGACCCGACCCCGCTCGTTCACGGGGGCGAGGGCGAGATCGGCGATGCGGGCGTTGGCGGGATCTTTCGGATCGGCCTCGAAGAAGAGCCGTCCCTCGACGAGTTCGTAACTGCCGCTGCGTCCGAAGGATTTCCCGCCCGCGAAGGGCACCTGCTCTTTCACCTCGACCCTGACGAGGCCCGCTGGAGCGAGGGAGGGAAGCAGCAGCAGTACGTGCAGGAGAAGGAGAACCGGGCGCAGGGGATTCATCGTTTCAGGATTTCGCAATGGCCGGGCGCTGGCAATGCCGTACTTCCGTATCGGGAAGGGAGGTGATGAAAAACCCGTGCAACCCCAGGTCCTTTCCGGCATTTTATCCGGCGATGCGCAGACTGCTCTTTTTCCTACCGGCCCTGTTTCCCCTCCTTTCCTCGGCAGGCACGTCGGAACGCGATGTCTCTTACGGCGACCACCCGCTCCAGAAGCTCGACCTCTATCTTCCTGACAAACCGGTCAAATCTCCCGTCATGGTCTACATCCACGGAGGTGGCTGGCGGCGCGGAGACAAGGCGGCGGTCGGGCTGAAGCCGGTTTTTTTCAACGCGAAGGGCTGGATCTTCGTCAGCGTGAATTACCGCCTCCTTCCCGAGGGGCAGCATCCCGCTAACGTGAACGATGTCGCGCTCGCGGTGGCGAAGGTGCACGATTCCATCGCGGAGAAAGGCGGCGATCCCGAACGCCTCTTCGTGATGGGTCACTCGGCCGGAGCCCACCTCGCCTCGCTGGTCGCGACCGATCCGAAACCGCTCCAAACCGCGGGCAAACCGCTCTCCATCGTCAAGGGGGTCATCTCGCTCGACACGAACGCCTACGACCTGCCCACCCTCGTGGGCACGGCGATGAAACCCTTCTACGACTCCGTCTTCGGCACGGAAGAAGGGGTGCTGAAGGACGCCTCTCCCCAGCTCCACGTCGCCGCGGGCAAGGGGATCCCGCCCTTCCTCCTCTGCTACTCGCGCGGCATGGGAGAACGCGCCGAACCCGTGCGCACCGCCGCCGCCGAGGCTTTCCGGGCTGCTTTGGAAAAGGCCGGCATCGCCGCCGAAGTCGTCGCCGCGACCGATCGCAACCACGGCGAAATCAACCAGTGGTTCGGCCGGGACGATGATGTGAAGGTGACGGAAAAGGCGTGGGAGTTTCTCGAGCCGCTCGCGAAGGCGGAGTGACGCGATCTCGTCGCGCCGGGGACGGAGGGCATGGCATTGACCGGACCGGTCTCCGCACGCATGCTCCCGGAGTCCCCGTGAAGCCGCGTGCCTGTCTTTTCCTCCTCGCCGCCGTCGCCGTCTCCCGCGCCGACGACGAGGCCTTACGCGATCTTCGCGCGGCGATCGATGCCCTGCCGGCCCCGATCGCCGCGGAGCAATCCCACGGACGTCTCGGGTTTTACGGACTGGGCGCCGAGCCGGCCCGTATCACCGTCGATCTTGGGAGCGAGGTCGTCCCCGACGAGGTCGTCCTGTTTCCCGCGCGGCTTCCCACGGGGACCGCGACGGGAGATGGCTCGAACGGATTTCCTCCGTCACTTTCGGTGGCGGTCTCGGTCGAGGCGGATTCGTCCCGGCGGGTCGTGCTCGCGCGCTGGATCGAAGCCGGAACGGGATCGGGGAACCACCTGCCTTTCCTCCGGCTCCCCGGAAACGGGGCGTCGGGACGCTACCTGACTTTCGAGATCGGGGCGTTCCGCCCGCGCGAAGCGGGGCGTGGGTGGTTCTTCACGCTCGGGGAGATCGTCGTCCTCAAAGACGGCGTCAACATCGCCCTGGGTCGTCCCGCCTCGGCCACGGCGTCGACGGAAAACGCTCCCCGCTGGCAGGTGGAGAATCTCACCGACGGCTTTCTCTGGTGCCTGCCCTTCGCGGGCCGGGCCGGATCCCCCGCCAACGGCTACCACAGCGCGATCGACGGGACCCAGACCAACCTGCCGAAATGGGTCGAGGTCGATCTCGGCTTGGATCTCCCTGTCGACGGGCTTCAGCTCGTGCCGGCCCATCCGCGGGATTTCGCCGACGTCGGTGGTTTCGGATTTCCGCCCCGTTTCCGCATCACCGGATTCTCCGAAGAGGGCGGGGAGGTTCCGTTTTTCGACACCGGTGCGACCCCGTTTCCGAATCCCGGGGCGGCGACGGTGTCCTTTCCCGGGAGCGCCGTTCCGGTGCGACGGGTGCGGGTCGAGGCGCTCGAATTGTGGCAGCGGACGGGGGATTTCATTTTCGCTCTCGGCGAATTGCAGGTGATTTCCGCCGGAAAAAACGTCGCACGGGGCGTTCCCGTCTCCTTCGGGGACACGACCACGACCGCTTCCTGGCGTCCGGAGGCGCTGGTCGACGGGTATTCGAGCCGGCATGAACTGCTCGATTGGCGGACCTGGCTCGACTCCGTTTCCGAACGCGAGTCCTTGCAGTCGCGGCACGATCAACTCGCGGCGATTCTCGTCGACGAACGCGAAGAGCGGATGCGGCGCTGGCTCGTGATCGCGGGAATGGCCGTGGCGATCGTCATGATTGCCGCCTTCGTGATGGTCGCCGCGGTTCGCCACCGGTCCGCCCGCGACCATGAGGCCTGGAGGGTGCGCCTCGCCGGCGACTTGCACGACGAGATCGGTGCTAGCCTCAGCCACCTGGCGCTCCAGAGCGACCTGGCGCGGCGGACGGTCGGGGCGGACGATCCCCTGGCAAAGCGCCTGGCTTCCCTCTCCGAGTCGGCCCGCGAGACACTCGACCACCTGCGCGACACCGTCTGGCTGCTCGACCCGGCCTGCGGATCCTGGAGCCAGGTCGATTCGCGTCTCGCCTCGGTGAGCGCCCGTCTCCTCGGGGACCTCTCCCACGAGTTCGAGCGGAAGGGAAGTCCGCCGGAGTCCCCCGCGCCCCCCGAGCGATCGCGCGAGATCGTCCTCTTTCTCAAGGAAGCCCTCACCAACCTGCGCCGTCATGCCGGCAGCGCGAATGCCCGCGTCTTCCTCGGATGGGAGGAGGACCGTCTCATTCTCGAGGTCGCCGACACGGGGCGGGGGTTCGATCCGGACTCGCCGGAGGCCGGACGGGGGCGGGGAATCGTGAACCTGAAAACCCGGGCCGGAAATCTCGGCGGGATCTGCCGCATCGAGTCCTGTCCCGGAAGCGGAACGGTGATCCGCCTCGAGACGCCGCTCTGAACCCATCCTGACATGAACACCAATGATCAAACTCCCCTGGTCTGGATCGTCGAGGACCATGACCGTCTCCGCGAGACCCTCCGCGAAGTGCTGGAACTGGAGGGTGTCGGGAATATCGCCGTTTTTCCGTCGTGCGAACCGGCACTCGCCACGGACGCTCCGCCGGATCCCGACGCCATTGTTCTCGATCTCGCCCTGCCCGGCATCTCGGGAATCGAGGGGGCGCGGCGGTTCAAGGAACGTTTTCCCGCGTGCGAGATCATCGTCTTCACCGTCTTCGACGACCGGGAGAAAGTGTTCGGAGCGATCTGCGCGGGTGCGTCCGGTTACCTTCTCAAATCGGACCCGCCGGAACGGATTGCCTCGGCCGTCCGCGAAGTGCTGGCGGGCGGTTCACCGATGACGCCTGAGATCGCGAGGATGCTGGTGGAACGTTTCAGCCGGATACCGGCCGGCTCCGCGACGGTCGCGATCTCCGACCGCGAACAGGAAGTGTTGCGCCTGCTCGTCGACGGCCTCGCCAAAAAGGAAATCGCCGCCCGTCTCGATCTCAGCATCCACACGGTCGACAACTACGTGCGCCGCCTTTACCGGAAGCTCCATGTCAACACCCTCGGTGGGGCCGTGGCGAAGGCGCTGCGCGAGGGGCTGGTGTGAGAGGGTCAGCCGCCGTTGTCCGTTCCGCCCGCGCGGGTGGATCTCCGGATCCGCCATGCCGCGACGAGCAGCAGCACGTCGATCATTCCCCAGATCCAGGCGAGGCGCGAGGCTTCGTCGTTTCCGTCGATCATGGCCTTTCGCGGATCGTCGGGGAGGTGGAGAACGTCGATGCGGGATCCCTCGCGGGCACGGTCGTGGATGCGTTCGCCGACACTTTCGGCGCGCTCGATCGATTCGCCGTCCACTTCGAATCGATACCTCACCCGGTAAAGATCGACGAAGCGGTTTTCGACGATGCTGCGATCCACCACCGTCGCCTCGACCCGGATGCCCTCTTTGCGGAGTTCCTCCTGCCGGAGCGTTTTCAGGAGAAGAGGCAGGTGGAGGAGCCCCAGCAGGAGCAATGCCCCGAGCGCGATGAGACTCCGGAGGAAAGCGATCTGGAATGACGAGCGGATCTTCTCCGTCTTCCCGACCCCGACGGCGGGCGGCTCCGGACGGTCGCGGTAGGGATAACGCCTCAGCAGGTCCTCGATCTCGGCCCGGCGACGTTCACCCCACTCCGGTGAAACGCGGTTCATCAGTTCGAGATCGCGCGCGAAGAGCACCCGCCGGAGATCCCGGCCCTCCACCCGGTGAGCTTTCTCGTATTCGCACGCCATCATCCAGATCGCGCCGCGGACGAGGTGGTAGAGCAGATCGTCGTCGTCGTCGAAGCGGGTCGAGGCGATCGTCGCTCCGCGTTCGGTCACGACGGAGGAAACCGAGCCGTCTCCGTGAAATTCAAGGTGTGCCATCCCGTCGTCCTGCCGGCTGAAAAAAAGCGGGTGCTCGTCGACCGCTTCGCCGGTGCGGGCGAGCCGCTCGCGGTAGCGGGCGATCAGTTCGTCGCGGCTGCGGATCATGTCGGAGGATCGGGAAATCCACGGGTCGGGATGGTTTCCGCCTTACCATTCTCCCCGGCTTTCCGCAAGGGGAGCGGGCGAAGAGGTGGGGGCGTGACGCGTTCTCGTGGCTTGAACCCCGTGGCGAAATCCGTGAGCTTGGCACCATGCCCGCCTTTCTCCGTCCGGTAATCTTCGCCTGTCTCGCAGGAGCGAAGCTGATCGTTGCCGCGGACGCCGCGCCGGATTTCGAGAAAGAAGTCGCGCCCATCCTCGAGGCGAAATGTCTCTTCTGCCATGATGCCACCGCGAAGAAAGGCAAATTCGACCTCTCTTCTCCGGAGGCACGCTCCCACACCTCCTTTGCCGACCTCCTCGACCTCGTCTCCGGTCCCGAGCCCGAGATGCCGAAGGAGGAGCCGCCGCTCACCGAAGCCGAGGTGAAAACCCTCGCCGCCTGGATCGCCGCGGGAGCTCCCTGGCCCGGGTCCCGCCGGCTCGCCTACAATCCGAAACGCGACCTCGATTGGTGGTCGCTGAAGCCAATCCAAGAGGGTCAGGTCGACGACGCAACCCTCTCTGGTCGGAATCCGGTCGATTTTTTCATCGACCAGAAACTCGCCGAGAAGGGCCTGAAACCGCTCGGACCCGCCGATCCCGAGACGCTGGTTCGGCGCTTGTCTTATGACCTCACCGGTCTTCCTCCCTCTCCCGAAGAAGTCGAGTCCTTCACCTCTGAATCGACCCGTGATCGGAAGGGGCCGATCCCTCCCCACTCCGCGATCGACCATCTTGTCGACCGCCTCCTCGCCTCTCCCGCCTTCGGAGAAAAATTCGGGCAACACTGGCTCGATCTCGCCCGTTACGCCGAGACCCACGGATACGACAAGGACAAGCCGAGGAACAACGCCTGGCCCTATCGCGACTATGTCATCCGCAGCTTCAACGAGGACAAGCCCTATGGCCGGTTTGTCAGGGAGCAGGTCGCCGGCGACGTCCTTTTTCCCGGCACTCCCGACGGTGTCGTCGCGCTCGGCTTTCTCGCGGCGGGGCCCTGGGACTTGATCGGGCACATCGAGGTGGGCGAAGGCAAGCTCGACGGTCGCATCGCGAAGCATCTCGACCGTGATGAGATGGTCACCGCGGTCTTCAACGTCTTCCAGAGCACGACCGTGCAGTGCGCGCAGTGCCACCATCACAAGTTCGATCCCGTCAGGATGGAGGACTACTACCGCCTCCACGCCGTTTTTGCCGCCGTCGACCGCGCCGACCGCGTCTACGCGGGCCTGCCGCCGGAGCAGGAGAAGAAACGCCTCGAACTGACCTCGCGCGTCAATCAGTTGAAGGGCGAAAAAGGCAAGCTGGAGAGCGAGCACAAGAAGCTCGTCGCGGCGAAGGCATCGGGTATCGACCGGCGCATCGCGGAGCTGCGCGGGAAGCACGGCGCCCCCTCCCTGCGTCCCCAGTACGGCTTTCACAGCCAGATCGCGAAAAGCAATGCCGAGGAGAAATGGGTGCAGCTCGACCTGGGACGGTCCGTGCCGGTCGCGGAAGTCCGCCTGCGCCCGGCCTACGACGACTATGCCGGGATCGGCGCGGGATTCGGGTTTCCGCTCCGCTACCGTGTCGAGGTGTCCGACGATGCCTCCTTCAAGAAAGGTGTCGTGGTCCTGAAGAAGGCTTCGGACCGGGACGAGGTCAATCCGCGCACTTCGCCCGTGGCCATACCCGCGGAGGGACGGGCCTTCCGTTACGTGAGGCTCACGGCCACGAAGCTCGGCGAGCGCAAGAACGACTACATTCTTGCGCTCGCCGAGATCGAGGTCAGTGGAGCGGCCGATGCGGCCAACCTCGCGCGCGATGCGACCGTTTCCGCGAAAGACAGCATCGAGTCGGGGGAGCGGTGGAGAAAGACGAACCTCGTCGACGGGATCTACCATCGTGAACTGAGCGACGACCGCGCGCTCGCCGAACTGCACTCGCTGCAGGCCGAGCGTCGGAGCATCGAGGAGTCGCTCCGTTCTCCCGAAAGCGAGAAGCGCATCGAGGTGATTGGAAAGGAACTCGCGCCGCTCGAGAAACAGTTGAACGAGATCCCGCGGGGAGAGCTGGTCTACGCGGCGGCGACCCAATTCACGCAGGCGGGGCAGTTTCGGCCTACCGGCGGTAAACCCCGGGCCATCCACGTGCTCCATCGCGGGGACCTGAAGGCCCCGGGAGAAGCGGTTTCGCCGGGCGTTCCGCCCTTGTGGGCCGGAGTGACGGGAGCCTTTCCCGGCTTCCCTGCGGAGGCATGGGATGAGGGCAAGGCGCGGGCCGAACTGGCTGACTACCTGGTGCAGAGGGACAATCCGCTCGCCTGGCGCTCGATCGCGAACCGGATCTGGCAGTGGACCATGGGGGCTCCTCTCGTCGGCACCCCGAACGATTTCGGGAGGGGCGGGTTGGAACCGACCCACCCGGAACTGCTCGACTATCTCGCGGCGGCCCTGCGCGATGACCCGGAGCAATCGGTCAAGTCGCTCGTCCGGCTCATCGTGACGAGCGAAGCCTATGTAAGGGCCACGGGTCACGACGATGCCAATGTCGCGATCGATGCGGGCAATGCCTTTCACTGGCGCGGAAACCGCCGGCGCCTCACCGCCGAGGAATTCCGTGACTCCGTCCTCGCGGTGAGTGGCAAACTCGATCGCCTTGCCGGGGGCAAGCCCTTCCAGGATTTCGTGATCGAGAAGCCGGAGCACTCGCCGCATTATCAGTATCACCTCCACGATCCCGAAGACCCCGCCTCCCACCGCCGCACGATCTATCGCTTCGTGGTGCGCTCGCAGCCGCAGCCGATGCTGACGACCCTCGACTGCGCGGATCCCTCGACGAGCGTTCCGTCGCGCGACGAGTCGACCACCGCCCTGCAGGCGCTTACGCAATGGAACAGCCGTTTCGTCGAGGTCATGGCGGGGCATTTCGGCGAACGCCTGCGGAAGGAGGCCCCGGCCTCGCCCGAGGCGAAGGTGGAACTGGCCTTTCGTCTTGCCGCCGGACGAGCGCCCTCGGCGGAGGAGCTTGAAGTAATCTCCGGATACCTGAAAAAGCACGGCGAGGAAAGCCTCGCGAGAGTCGTGCTGAACCTGAACGCGTTTGTTTATGTGGACTGAGACATGCGGCTCCGTTTGGAAAGGCAGGAACGCGCGGCCCGCGCGTTTGGAGTCGGACCTGTATTCGCCGTTGAAACCCTGCGCAGCCACTCGCGACCGGGCCGGTCGCGGCTACCCCGAGAGATGAAGAGGTTTGTTTCCGACCGCCGCCGGTTTCTCGGCACCCTCGCGGGATCCTTCTCCGGTCTTGCCCTTTCTGACCTGCTCGCGCGCGACGGAGTTCTCTCCGGCACGCTGCATCATCCGCCGCGGGCGAAACGGGTCGTGCAGTTGTTCATGGCCGGAGCAGCCAGCCATGTCGACCTGTTCGACCACAAGCCGCTTCTCGACAAAAAGAATGGCGAGCCCTGGGATCCGGGCGAGACGGTGGAACTTTTCCAGTCGACGCCGGGAGCCTGTTTCGCGAGCCCGTGGCAGTTCCGTCCCTACGGCGAATCGGGCAAGGCGGTCAGCGAGATCGTGGCTCCTCTCGGTGACGTGGTCGACGAGATCGCCTTCGTTCACAATGTCGTCGGCAAGACAGGCGTGCACAGCCAGGGCACGCTCCTGCAGACGACGGGATTTCAGTTTCCCGGTTTTCCCAGTGCGGGTTCCTGGGTGTCGTACGCGCTTGGAAGCGAGAATGAGAACCTTCCGTCCTTCGTCGTTCTGCCGGACCACCGCGGGTTCGCCTCGAACGGTGCGAAGAACTGGGCCAACGCCTTTCTCTCGGCGCGATACCAGGGGACGGTCATTCGCCCCGGCAGCGAGACTCCGGTGGCGGACCTGTTCGCTCCGAAGAGCGATTTCATTCGTCCGGAGAACGATCGCGACGGGCTCGCCGCCCTCGCCCGACTGAATTCGCTGTATGCCTCGGCGCGCCCCGGAGACGACCGGCTCGAGGCGAGAGTGAGGTCCTACGAACTGGCGGCCGCGATGCAGCTGAGTGCGACCGATGCCCTCGACGTTTCCGGCGAACCGGACCACATCCGGAAACTCTACGGTCTCGCCCTGGAAGGCCCGGGCGTCGACGACACGACGATCAATGAAAAGGCGGAGACCGAGTTCTTTGGCCGCAAATGCCTCGTTGCTCGTCGCCTCCTCGAGCGGGGGGTACGCTTCATCCAGATCTGGAGCGGCAACGACAACGGGTTTCCCCGTCGCAACTGGGACAGTCACGAGGACGTGAAGCGCGATCACGGTCCACTCGCCGCCGGCATGGCGCGGGGCGCCGCCGCCCTCATCAAGGACCTGAAACAGCGCGGCATGCTCGAGGATACGATCATTCTCTGGACGACCGAGTTCGGGCGCATGCCCTGCTCGCAGGGCAGCCTCGGGCGCGACCACAATCCTTTCGTCTTCACCAATTGGCTCTGTGGCGGAGGGATCCAGGGAGGCACTTACGGCGAGAGTGACGAGTGGGGTTTCCGTCCGGCCGACCGGAACCATGCCACGACGGTCTACGACATTCACGCGACGATCCTGCACCAGCTCGGGATCGATCACACGAAGCTGACGGTGCGGAACAACGGCATCGACCGCCGTCTCACCGACGTGCACGGCCACGTGATCCGGGAGATGCTGGGGTAGGTTTGAGGAGAGCGGTTGACGAGATCGGACCTTTTCACCACTCTCCGGACGTAACCTCGGATGATCTTCCTCCGTCTTTCCCCCGGACTCCCGTTTTCCATGTCACCAAGGAATCTTCTGCTTTTCAAGGGCATCGTCGCTCTGCTCCTCGTCTGGGGGGTGGCGTGGGGCCTGATGCGCTGGGCCGGAGCGGCCCGTTCGAGCCCGGAAAAGGTGATCGCCTTCGTGCGGGAGCACCCGCTATCGGAGGTGCAGGACGAGGAGGAACGGAAGCGGATCATCGAGGAACTCGCGAGGATGCTGAACAGCCTCGAGCCCTCCGAGATTCGGGAACTGGAAGAAACGGCCGGACAAAACCCGCGGCGCGATTTCTTCGAGCACATGTCCCCCGCCGAGCAGCTTTATTTCCTGGAACGCCGGGTTGGCCGGGCTTTCGAGCAGATGATGCAGTCCTTCAACGAAATGGACCGGGAGGAACGGCGGAAGATCGTGGAGCGGTCGCTGAAGCGCATGGAGGAGGGGCGCGGCGCTCCCGCCGGGCTCAAGGAAACCGATCCCGAGATCGCCGACAAGATCACCCAGGCCGGACTGAAGGCCTACTACGAGGAGGCGAATGCCGAGACCAAGATGGATCTCGCTCCGCTGTTGGAGGAAATGCAGCGATCCATGTCGCTGATGCGCGGACGATGAAAGGCATCCCTCAGGTTTCCCGTTCCGCCGGTCTCACGATGGTCGAGATCCTCGTGGTCGTCGCGATCATCGGCCTTCTCGCCGGTATCGGCGTGCCTTCCTTCCGGCTGATGAAAGCGAATGCCCGCTCCGCTGTCTGTGCCGGAAAGCTCCGTGAGATCGGGATCGCGCTCAACACCTACCTCGGAGACCACGGCATGACCTTTCCCACGCTCGTTGCGGCTCGCGAGAGCCGGGAGGAGGACAACCCCGCCCTCGATACCGAACTTCTCGAATATGTCGGGGACGAGTTCGCCTTCCAGTGCCCGGCGGACCACGAGCATTTCGAGAAGAGCGGATCGAGCTACTTCTGGAACAGCCTGATCAACGGGCAGAAGAGTTCCAACCTCAAGCTTCTCGGAATGAAGGGACATCCATCGGGGATCCCCATCGTCTCAGACAAGGAGAATTTCCACGAGGACGTCGGCGACGGGGTCAACGTGCTCTACGGGGACGGCCATGTCCTGCGGGAGATTCAATTCGTCGTGGAGAGGCGCTGATGCTGAGGTTTCACCAGGTCTCCAAGCGTTTTCCGCGCGCGGCCGCCCCGGCCCTCGACGACGTTTCCTTTGCGGTCGAGAAGGGGAGGATCTGCGGACTCCTCGGTCACAACGGGGCGGGGAAGAGCACCGCCCTCGGAGTCATGCTCGGCATGGTCCATCCGGACAGCGGGGAGGCGGTCGTGGGAGGAGTGTCGGTGCAGCGCGAGCGCGAGCGGGCAGTCGCCAGGGTCGGGGCGATTTTCGAGGCTCCGGCGTTTTATGAGTATTTGTCAGGGTGGCGCAACCTCAAGGTTCTCACCGCCTACTCCGGAGGCGTCTCCACCGCGTTGATGCGCGAGACGGTCGAGTGGGTGGGGCTCTCTTCCCGGATTCACGACCGCGTCTCGACCTACAGCCACGGCATGAGGCAGCGTCTCGCGCTCGCGCAGGCTCTCCTCCCGCGGCCGGAGCTGCTCATTCTCGACGAACCTACCGACGGGCTGGATCCGGAGGGCATCGTGGAGTTTCGCCGCCAACTCCTCGACCTGCGGGACCGGCTAGGCCTGACCGTTCTCCTCAGTTCCCACCTGCTCTCGGAAGTCGGCCAGGTCTGCGACGAGGTCGTCATTCTCCAGGCGGGAAAGAAGGTTTACGAAGGTGGCGTGAATGGAGCCGGGGACGGCCGGGTCTGGTTCCGGATCGAGGCCGAGAACGGGGAGGTCACCGAAGCGATCTGTCG
>JAGRPC010000583.1 GCA_020439925.1 Verrucomicrobiia bacterium
GAAGAAATTTCATCGCTCCGGAACAATCGAGTCCGCCTTCATTGGGGTGGTCGCCCCCGAAGACATAGGGGAGTCCGAACCGGGAAATCGTTTCCGCTCTTTCCCGGATCACATCGAGAAGTTGAAGCATTTCTTCTGATGGTTTGTTCGATCCGAAGAGCCCATACCGGGGGCGGCCGTCCTTGCGATCGTAGCGATAGCCTTCATAGGGCAGAGCGTAGGCAGGACGATAGGAAGACTGCTGGTAAATCGTTGTTGCAGGCAGCGAAAGTGGAATCGTCTGGTTGAGGGGCTGACTGGAAACCGGATTCAGGTAAGGATTGGTTTCAGCAACCGCCGGAACCTGGGTCAAGGGCAGTTCGGGTGTCGTCTTCTTCTTGAAGAGCTGCGCTTCGGTTGTCGAGGTGACTGCAAAGAGAACGGCCAAAAGGACACACCGGAGAAGGGAGGAGGATGACGGATTCATCGGGTGTTTATGATAATTTCCATAAATACCACAAGAATGAACCTTCCGCAAGAGATTGTCTCTCCCAAGGCGGTGTCTGCCTGGACGAAGAGCGCGTTTCCCGCTCTTTCGCTGCCCGAAAAGACCGTGTGAAAGGAAATGAAGTGGACTTGCCAAGCTGTGAAGCCAGTTCGCGAGGGGCGACAACCAATTGCGCTACCCTTGGTTCCGGATGCTCGGTCCGGGTACCCACTGCGGAGGGATCATGATTTGTCGTGGAACTTGAGGAACGCCGCGTTCGTTCTGGGACAATTGGGTCGCGATCAGGTCGACGGCCGCAGCAGCTAGATGGTTGCGCCGCTGGTAGATCCCAGCGTAGCCGCTCATGGAGGAGGTCCAGTCGTGGACTACAAACCCCGTGTCCTCCGGTATTCGTCGTCCCAGGTGTTTGAGCCAATCGGGAACGTGGGTATCGAAGGAAATGAGCACATCGGGATTGTGCTCCCTCATCCACGAGGAAAAGGAGTCCTGACCTCGTTCGATCCGATTGTGCGGCAAGTGAAGAATGGGCACTCGGTCACCTTCCGGGAGACTCTGTTGAAAGTGGAACAACCCCCCGCTGTATCCGAACTGAGAACGATTTATAATCCAACTGGTGACGGCTACCCCAATGCGCCGATACCCGAGAGAACGCAACTCCTCGGCCGCTGTCTGGATCCCCAGGGTCATGTTTCCGGCGCACATGTGAAGGGCGGGTTCGCGCATCGCATAACCAAAAGCGACCGAAGCAAACGGGGTATAGTCGACTTCGGCACAGAGAAGGCGGTTGCTTTGAGGGGAGACGATCACGGCTTCGATTCCACGAGCCTGGAGGATCGACTCCAGTTTCCGTGGAGTCAGTCCATTCCGGCCCAGCCAGAACTCCTCGACCTCGTAACCGTGGCCTCGCGCCCGGTCTCGAATGGCCTCCAGAGACACGTATTGGTAGGAAGGCCCGAGTAGATTGTCTTCGGGGACCCATTCCCTGATCACCGCGATAACCGCCCGGAATTTGACCTTCTTCCTCGATCGCACCCGGTGCATCAGCCTCGCGAGATCGGGGTCAGGAGTGTATCCCATTTCCTCGGCAAGGGCGAGAAGGCGACGTCGGGTTTCGGGGGCGACCCGTGGCTCTCCCCTGAGTGCCCTGGAAACCGTCATGACCGATACGCCGGCGACTTTGGCCAGGTCGTGGAGTGTCGTTGTCGAAGTGAAATCGGGGTCGGACATGGTTAGCATGGTAACATAACACAAACTTTTGAGTCATCCGTCCTCGCATCGAGCAGGTCTATCTGGGACGATCTGCTCGCTTCGTATGAAACGAGTTCTTGTCGCCATTCTTTCGCCGATTTCGCTCTGCTGCGCGCTTGAAGCCCAATCCCTTGTTCCCGATGGCTGGGATCCCGCGCTTGCCGGGGATGTGGTGATGGAACGTCTCGTCACCGTCACCGCTCCTCAGGTTAAGGGGGCACACGATGCCGAAATGGCCATCGTTGGCGGCAGGGCGTATGTCGTGGCCGAGGTCAATGACTTCCGGGCGGGCGAGGCTTCGGGTTGGCCGGAGATCTATTGCACCCTCTCCATTGTGAAACTCAACCCTCTTGAGTTGGAGAAGGTGATTCCTTTTGCACGGAGCGAGCAGGTTTTCGAGGGTGTCACCTTGCCGACCGGTTCCTGTTTTGTTCCTCGCATCCTGCAGATTGCTCCCGGAACCCTGCGCTGTTATTTTGCGATGGAACACCCAGGCAAGGGAGAGGCGCAGACCTGGTATCTCGACTATGACATCGGGGGCGGGGTTTTTTCAGAAACTCCGAGGAAAGCGCTTCTCAAGACCCGAACTGGGATTCATCCGATGCAGCCGCGGTTTTTCCACGAGGATGCGGCGCGGGATGGATTTCGCGGGGCACCAAAGGATTTTGGGCTCTACCTCTTCGATTCCTTCAAGGTTTTTGATGGGAAACGCTATGTCGCCCTGAACAACTTCCCGGGAGGTCAGAATGCGCTGGCCCTCGTTCACGACGACTTTTCCACCTTTGAGGTGCTTGGGCACTACAACGAGCCGCAGGAGCAAAAGCTGAGCGAGTCGGCGGTGAACCGGCTTCCCAACGGCACCTGGATGGCGATCTGCCGCAACGACTCGGGCAACTATCATTTCACCACCAGCCTTGATGGCAGAACTTGGAGCGAAGGGAAGGAGATGCCTTTCGTCACGAACGGGGCGAACTCGAAGCCGACCTTCGATCGTTTTGGAGACCTCTATTACCTCGGGTGGCAGGAGGCGACGCGGATCCACGGGGTCGGCCGGAGCGTCTTCAATGTGGAGGTCTCGCGTGACGGCAAAACCTGGGAACGAAAATACCGCTTCGAGTCGACGAAATCCTTTCAGTATCCGACCTTCCGGGAATACGAGGGTGACGTCTGGCTTTGCGTGACGCAGGGGGATGAGTCCTCGAGCCGGAAAGAGCGCATCATGTTCGGAAAGCTCGAGAAGTCGGGCGATTTCGA
>JAGRPC010000083.1:0-9826 GCA_020439925.1 Verrucomicrobiia bacterium
TTCTTCTTGTCGGCGTAGTTGCCGGGATTCACCCGCACTTTCTCGACCCACTTCACCGCTTCCATCGCGGCGTCGGGTTTGAAGTGGATGTCGGCGACGATGGGAACCTCGCTGCCCCGCTCGCGGATTCCAGCGACGATGTTTTCCAGATTCGCGGCGATCTGGCGGGTCTGGGCCGTCACCCTTACAATCTCGCAACCGGCCGCGACCAGTTCCATCGTCTCGCGCACGCAATCCTCCGTCTCGCGCGTGTCGCTCGTCAGCATCGACTGCACCCGCACGGGCTGGTCACCGCCCAGCGGGACGTTGCCAATCGCGACGTCGCGCGCGGAACGGCGCGCCAGGCTGAGGGGAGAAGGCGAGTAACGCCGGGTCATGCGGGCTTCTTATCGAGCGGAAGGAATTGTTCGGCGGGTTCCTTTTTCGCCTCTCCATCGGGAACTCGGTCGCCTACGTCCTTGAGAGTCACGAAAGCCATGAAGCCCAGCAGCAACAGCACGAAGGCGGTCTGGACGATCTCGAGAAGCTTGAAGGGAATGGGACGCCGGCTCACCCACTCCACCGTCGCCATGGTGATATGGCCTCCGTCGAGCACCGGGAACGGCAGCAGGTTGAGGATGGCGAGGTTCACGTTGAGAAGCACGCTGAACCAGAGTGCGAGGCGCCATCCGTCGCTGTGCTGGAAAAGATCGTAGTAGAGCCCCATGATCCCGACCGGCCCGCTGAGGTGACCGGCCTTCACGTCCGACTTCGGAGTAAAAACGGCCTGCAGCGTCTTCACGATGGAAGTGAAGCTGTTGACCACCTGGGTGACGGGGTTCTCGCGAACCAGGGTACGGATTCCCTCGGCATCCCAACCGACGCCGATCTTCGGTTTGGTGCCTTCGACCTCGGGCACACGCGGGGTCACCTTTGCTTCCATCGCCTTGCCCTTGCGCTCGTACGCGATCGTGAACTCCTTGCCGGCTTCCCAGGCAAAGGTGGCCACGTCCTCCGGCGAATCGACCGCTACGCCGTCGATCTGGCGGATGACGTCACCGGTATGGAGACCTGCCGCCTCGGCAGGACTGTTGGGAAGGATTTTCCCCACGACGGGAGAAATGTGCGGGAGGATCCCGATGGTGCGGAGAGCGGGACGCCGGGTCAGGTAGGCCCAGGTCTGCTTGAACCAGCCGCCCTCGACCTTCTCCTCCTCCGCCTCCGCGGGTCGCTCCACAACCACCGACATCTTACCCGCTCCCGGGCGGACGAAGTCCACCTCGATATTCTGGTTCGGACTCGAAATGATCGTCCACATGATGGATCGGTCCATCCCCTGGAAACGCACGACCTGTTGACCATCGACGAAGGTGATCTGGTCTCCCGGCTTCAGGCCCGCCCTTTCAGCGGGCGATTCCTCGACGACCGATCCGATCGTGGTGGTGCCCACCGCTTCGGTAACGGGCTTCTTCACCACCCAGACCACCACCGCGAAGACCACCGCGAGAAGGAAACTGAAAAGAGGACCGGCGAAGGCGACGATGATCTTGTCGAGGGGGGAAATCGGAGGGAGTTCCTTCTTCCCGGACTCGTCTTCGACCTTGCCCTCGATGCTTTCCATCGGCGCCATCTGGGGCAAGGAGACAAAACCGCCCGCGGGAATCGAGCCGAGGCCGTATTGCACGCCATTGTAGGTCTTTTTCCAGATCGGCTTGCCGAACCAGATCTGGAAACGGTCGATGTAGAGACCACGCCAGCGCCCGGCGAGGAAGTGCCCCCACTCGTGCACCACGATCATGAGATTGAACATCATGATGACGAGAAGGAGCACGCCAACGAAGCGGAGAAGGGAAAGGAGGACTTCCATGAATCAGGGGGAGGGAAAACGGGTGTAAGGGAGCGGGGAGGTTCGGAATCGGGGTTGGAGTCCCGGAAGCTAGCCGCGACTCGAAGAAAGAGCGCGAATATATCACCGCCCTGCCCCCGGGGCAAAGTCTAGAAAATACGATTTTTATACGCAAAGATCCTTGCACTTGCCCGCAACGAGGACCAGAAATCGTGCCATGCGAGCCGTCCTCCAGCGAGTCAGTGAAGCCTCCGTCACCGTCGGCGACCGGGTCACCGGTGAAACCGGCCCCGGATTTCTGATCCTGTTAGGCATCGAGGAAGGCGATACGGCGACCGATGTCGCCTGGCTGGTCGGCAAGATTCTGCCCATGCGCGTCTTCGAGGACGACGAGGGCAAGATGAACCGATCGATCCTCGACACGGGAGGGAACGCCCTCGTCGTGAGCCAGTTCACCTTGCACGCCCGGACGAGAAAAGGTACGCGCCCGAGCTTTGATCGCGCCGCCCGTCCCGAGGTCGCGATCCCGCTTTACGATCAATTCGTCGCGGAACTCGCGGAAGGACTCGGCCGACCTGTCGCCACGGGCGAGTTTGGAGCCATGATGAAGGTGGCTCTGGTCAACGACGGACCGGTCACGATCCTGCTCGACTCCCGGGTGAAGGAGTGAGGACCGCGACCTGGTCGGGCGCAAGTAAGCCGAACTCTATGACCGGTCGCTGTTGAACCCACACAGCTCGACCGCAGTATCAAAGGATCGCGCCGCCTCTGGCATTCCTTCAAGGGCGTCCGCGATTCTCGTCAATTCATCGGCATCCAAATCCGCCAAGTGCGAGTCTTCTTCCAACTCAGAGAGAAATTCATCCGAGCCCAGCAAATTCGCAATTCGACCCAACGCTTCTTCCACTTTGTCTTCGAATCCTCGATTCCACGAGCGATCGAAAAAGTGCCAACACAGATTACACGCGATGGCCGACATGCACAGCAGCCAGAAAAGTAGGGACGACGGGGAGATTCTGAACAAGAGACATGCCACCCACAAGGCTCCACCAACCAAAAGCCAGATAAAGTGCCGGGGAATCCACCTGTTCATTCACAACCTCACTTCACCACTCCTCCGAAGAGGATGCAGATCGGGGCGGGCACCTGGATGATGGCACCACGCTGATAGGTGAGCTTTCCGGTGTCCGATGCCACGGCGTGGACTGCGACCGTGTGCGAGTCCGCCCCGGCCGCGAGGAGCCATTTCCCGGAAGGATCAAGGTTGATGTTGCGGGGGAAGGCACCCCGAACCGGCTGCACCTGGATCACCCCTAGCGCTTCGCCGTTTTCCTTCACCTCATAGACGGTGACGGTGTCGTGCCCGCGGTTCGAGGAATAGACATGAGAGCCCGAGGGATTGACGAGAATCTCGGCGGCGGAATTGAAGCTCTCCGCGGCCTTGGCCTCCTCGCTGAGGGCCGGAGTCGTGGAAAGCCGCTCCGCCTTCCCGGAAGCCGCGTCCCAGGAAAACACGGTGACGGAGAGGGCGAGTTCGTTGAGCAGGTAGATGTGTTTTCCGTCCTTCGAGAACTTGAGGTGACGGGGGCCTCCACCGGGGACGGATTCGGCGAAGCCATGCCTCGTGATGGCGGGTTTGTCAGGATCGATCGCGTAGATGACGATGCCGTCCATGCCGAGATCGGGAACGAGGGCGAATTTCCCGTCGGGCGACCAGCCGCAATAATGGGGATGGGGAGAGTCCTGGCGTCCTTCGACCACCTTCGAACCGCCTTCGTGTTCGGTGACGGTGGCGGCGCCGGGCTTTCCTTCTCCGTCGAGCGGCAACAAGGAGGTCGAGCCTCCGCCATACTGCGCCGTGAGGAGGAACCTGCCCGAGGGATGCACCGCGACATGCGCCGCCCCTCCGTCGCCGGTGGGTTCAAAATGAAAGAACTCGAGCGAACCGTCTTCACCGACGCGGTAGGCGGCGATTCCTCCGACGTTGTCCTGCGTGGCGGCGGCATAAAGCTTGGTTCCGTCGGGATGAAAGGCAAGGAAACCGGGGGAACCGATCTCATGGGCCAGTTGGGCTGGGGTGAGGCGACCCTTTTCAAGATCGAAAGTCGCGCGGTAGATCCCCTTGGCGCCGGGTCCTCCCGTGCCGAAATAGACATGGCGGATCTCCGCGGACGCGTTGGCCACGAGGAATGCGGAGAAGGCAATCAGGAAGGGGATCGTTTTTTTCATGAGCCGTGACGAAAGCACACCGGGCGCGCTGGCGCATCTTGCGAATCCGCGTCCCCTGTACCTACTTTTCAGCATGTGATGAATCCGGACCCTTCACCAGGAATCCCCGATGGCCGCCAGGGCGAGCGGAATGCCCTTGTGGATTCCTTTCTCCGGGATCCGCGTTCCCGCGTCCAAGATCCGCGAGTCGTGGCTGTCATGCGCGAGGTGCCGCGCCACCGTTTTGTTCCGCCTGACCTGCAGGCCTTTGCCTACGACGACCGACCGCTGCCGATCGGCAGCGGTCAGACGATCTCACAACCTTCCCTCGTGGCGTACATGACGCAGGAACTGAAAGTCCGGCCAAGCGACCGCGTTCTGGAGATCGGAACCGGTTCGGGCTACCAGGCCGCGATCCTCTCCCGTCTCGTCCGCGAGGTCTACTCGGTCGAGATTATCGCCTCTCTCGCGGAAACGGCGGCGAAAGTTCTCGCGGATCTGGGTTATGACAATGTCAGGATACGCTGCGGCGACGGGCATGCCGGATGGGCAGACGCAGCTCCTTTCGACGCAATCCTCGTGGCCTGTGCCCCGGAAGCGGTGCCCGCCCCCCTCGCCGAGCAATTGCGGGAAGGAGGGCGCATGGTGGTGCCGGTCGGGCCCCAATCCGATCCCCAGGAGCTGCTTTTCCTCGAAAAACGGGATGGACAACTCAAGCGCCAGGGCACACTCCCGGTCCGTTTCGTGCCGATGACGGGAGGAAATGGTATCGAATGAACCCTCAACCTTCCGCCACGGGGAATCCGCGGGTCGGAAGAAGGGCGCGCAGTCCTTCGGCGCGGCCCGACAAGAGCCTCCATTCTGTCTCCACGCGTCTCTGGAGCCGGTCGAGAAGAAGCGGCGAAGCCTGTCTTTTTTCCCGCAGGCGAAAGTGGAGAAGCGCATCTCGATAGACGTCCTCGAGGCGGACCGCACACTGTCGGCGGTCAAAAGCGGCCGCATGACTTCTCATGGCCTCGGCATTTGCCCCGAGGTGACGCAAGCGGGCGAAGTTCGCGATCGCATCTGCGAACTCCTCGGGAGAAGCCCCCGGATCCAGCAGGCGGCCGCATGAATCGCCGATCACCAGGTCCTGAGGTCCCGTGGCGCGATGGGCCAGCACCGGGACGCCCGCTGCCATCGCCTCGAGAAGGACGATCCCCTGGGTATCCGTGAGAGAGGCAAAGGTGAAGAGGTCCATGGCGGCAAAGGCGTCGGCGACCTCGTTCTCGGGGAGATTGCCGACAAGGACAAAACGGTCTTCGACTCCGGCGCTTGCAAAGTTCGCGAGAATCTCTGCGACGGATTCACCCTCGCCGCAGAACAAGGCAAAGGCGCTCGGTTCGTCCCGGAGGAAGATGGCCACCGCTTCGGCAAGGTATCCGACCCGTTTCGCGGGGATGAGCCGCCCGAGATGACCAACGACGAAGGCTCCTTCGGGAATACCGACCTTCCCGCGAAAACGCCCTCCGTCCCCACAGGCGAAACGTGCCGAGTCTATGCCCGTCGGAACGACAGTGATCGCCGTATTCACCCCCTGCTTCCGCAAGAGCTCGGCGACGCTCGCGGTCGGAGCGATCACCGCGTCGCAATGATTCGAAAAGGTCACGGCCAGATCACACGTGGCCGCTTCAAGCTTCCGGAACTGGGCGAGAGCCTCCCGATCGCCGGGACGGCCATAGAGAGTGTGATGGGTGAGGACCATCGGACACCCCCGACGGCGAGCCTGATGAAATGCCTGCCCTCCAAGCAGGAAAGGCTGGTGGGCATGGATCACATCCGGGGCGAACTTGTCCAGTGCCTCATCGATTGCTCTTCCACCCTTCCCTGTCGGGACCCGAAGCACCGTTGGATCGCCTCCGGCTTCCTTCGTCTCTCCTGTCGTTACCACAAGGACCTCATGACCGAGCCGCGCGAGATCCTCCGAGAAGGTTGCGACAGACCGTTCCGTACCCCCGACGAGGGGGACAAAGGTGTTCGAGAACATCGCGATTCTCATGGTCACGCTCGGGAATCCCTTCGGGACGATCCGGCACCCGAACCGGTCACGGGAGGAGGGTCTTCTCCCAGGGAACGCTTTCCAAACCGGTTTCCCATGTCTTCTCAGGGGGTGGTGACCACCTTCATCCCATCCTCTGAAAGCTGAATTCGGCTGGATCGGGCCGCCTTTTCATCCAGTTCCTCCAGTCGGAGCCGCACACACATGAGGTAGGGCTCCTCTCCCGCCGTCCAATGGCCATAGGTAACGAGGACAAAGGTCCCGTCGGGCAGAATCTCGACTCCGGGATAGGCGGTATCAGCCCCCTTGTGATTGTCCATAAGACGGACCACGTATTGGCCCGGCTTTCCATCGACAAGATCCTCCCAGGTGCCCACCCAGGCGGCCCAGTCACCTGCCGTCGGCATCGGTCCCGTTGATTCCTCGGTGCCTCGAACGCGGCTCATGCCGGGGGTGATGCCGCGAAACGAAATGAGCAGACGCCCGTCGGGACCATATTTTCCGGTATGCCGATCGCCCGTGAGGGTAACGGGCAGTTCGCGGGGCGGACTCCAGGTTTCTCCTTCGTCGTCGGAAAAGATGACATGCGAATTCTTCCTGCGCGCGTTCTCCCGAAGAAGGACGACGAGACTCTTCCCGTCCGGTGATCGGATCACTCCGGGTTCGCAAAGATGCACCTCGCTCGACGAATAGATCGTTTCGGGCTGCCCCCAGGTGAGCCCTCCGTCGGTGGTGGTCGACGAATAGAGGGTGAACACGACCGGCTTCTCCTGTTTCGAATCGGCACGGATGAAACGCCCGTCATCGTGAAAGAGAACCCGGTAGTGCCCGGGCTTGCCGCGAACCTCGAAGTGGCAACCCATGGTCACGATGCCGCCCCAGTCTCCAATCGGAGCCAGCTCGGACCAGGTCTTTCCGTCGTCTTCACTGTGGGCCGACCGCACCGGGTATAGTCCGGAGAACATCACGATGCGTTTTGTGCCTCCGGCATCCGTCATCCGGTGGAGGGTCGGCACCTCTAGCGAAGTCGCCCACGAAGCCGGTGTCGGGAGCCGCTCCGACCATGAAAGCCCGCCGTCGGGGGATCGTTTGTAAACGATTCCACCGCGGCCGTGTCCCTTTGGGTAGACCGTCAGCAATGTCTTGCCATCATCGAGCAGGGCAGTGGTGGGATGACCAAGGTAAAGGCCGGCTTCGTGATCGACGACCACCTGCCGATAGTGATCCTCGGCGAGGTCGAGGAAAGGGATCTCGGCGGCTCCGAGCGGAAGGAAGGCGAGGTGCAGGGCGAAGTAGCAAGGGGAGCGTCGCATGCCGGGATGATGAACCCGAGGCCGGGGAAAGGGCAGCACGTGATGCCGTGTTTTTCGCGGGAGCGCGGGATTCCCGGAGACTTCGCAACCACCCCTTGACGGATCGACCGCATTCCCGACCGTAGAGTCCACGCGTCCGCCGCAGGATCCGCCGCCACCCGCGACCGGCTGTCGCCTTCCCGTTGATCGGGCCGCCCTTTCCCGATGCTTCCAGAAAAGGTCCGGCCCGGGTCCGCAAGGAATGAACGAACTCCCAAAAGACGAAGCCCTCTCGACCCCGTCACGGGGCCCGGCCGCTCCCGACGAACCGGCGAAACTCCCGTTCTCGATCCAGTCGTTCGGAGAGTGGCTGCGGATACGCTTTTCGGAAAACCAGCGCTTCGTCATTCTTTGCCTCATCGCGGGAGCGCTCTGCGGACTGGCGGCGGTCGGAATCCATCTCTCGATCCATTGGCTCTTCGAAGCGGTGTGGCACGCGGCCCATCAGTTCGAAAGCTTCGGCTTGCCGTGGTGGACAGTCATGCCCTGGTTCCCGGCGTTGGCCGGCCTTATTGTCGGGATCGTGGTTCACCGATGGGCACCGGGAGCGGTGGGCAGCGGCATTCCCCAGACCAAGGCGGCCTACTACAATGAGTTCGGTCGCATTCCCCTCAGCGCGGCCTGGTGGCGATTCCTGCTCACGTCCATTTATGTGGGAGGAGGTAACAGCCTCGGTCGCGAGGGCCCCACCGTGCACATGTGCGCCTCGATCGCCTCGTGGCTGGGCAGGGCCGCCGGACTCGCCAAGGCACGCTCCCAGGCCATGGTACCGGTGGGCGTCGCCGCGGGGATCGCCGCCGCCTTCAACGCACCCATCTCGGCGATCCTCTTCGTTTTCGAGGAGATTCTCGACGACTTCAGCACGAAGGCACTGAGCGGCATCGTCATCGCGGTGGTCGTGGCCGAAGCCATCGCCCGCAGCCTGCTCGGGGAGGATCCCATTCTGCAGGCCCACCTGGGCGGCAAATACGGAGTGCACTGGTGGATGCTCGTGGCCATTCCCCTCGGCGTCTCGGCGGCCCTGACCGGGCACCTTTTCGTCGGTTCCCTGCTGCGTTTCCGACTGTGGTGCGCCGAACGCCTCCATGTGCCCGAACCCCTCAAACCCGCCCTCGGCGGACTGCTCCTCGGCGGTATCGCCACGGGAGCATTTTTCCTGACCGGTATTTTCGGCGAACCCCAGTCCTCGGTGTTCAGCATCGGTTACGAGAGTCTCGAGGCCGCCTTTGAATCGAGACTTGTCATCGGCGCTATCGCCGTGCTCCTCGTGGCAAAATTCATCGCGGTGGTGGTCTGCTACGGCAGCAAAGGCAGCGGCGGTCTTTTTTCCCCGACTCTTTATCTTGGCGGGATGCTGGGGGCCATCTGGGGGCTGCTCGTGCTGAAGGCGACCGGCGCGCTCGGCCTCGAGATCTACCACAATGACGGGGAGCTCGTGGGAGCCTGCGTGCTACTTGGCATGGGAGCGATGTTCGCCTCCGTGATCCGCTGCCCCTTCACCTCCCTTTTCATCATCTTCGAGATGACCGGCAATTACTCGCTGATCCTCCCCCTCATGACGGGAAACATCCTCTCCTACAGCCTCGCGGGATGGATGCGAAAAGTTCCCGTCTACAACGCCATCCTCGTCCAGGACCGGGTCACTCTCAGGAAGATGCCCACCTACCAGGGAGCCCGCGACTACCGCCATCTTCCCGTGAGCACGATCATGCATTACGATCTTTTCACCGTCGCCGCTTCAGAGTCACCTGCTCAGGCACTCGAACGGCTGCGGCGCGAGCCCTCCCGGATGCGCCGCAGCTATCCGGTGGTCAGGGGCGAAGTCGACTCGAGGCGAGGGTTCTCCGGCATCGTGATGCACCACGAACTCGAAGAGCACGAAAGCGACGACTCAGGAACGATCGGGGATCTTGTGGCCGACCGCCGCACCCTCACGATCACCCCCGACACCTCGATCCGCGACGCGGCCATGCGCATGGTGAAAGCGGACATCCGGCAACTCCCGGTCGTCAGCGCGACCGATCCCGACCGCCTCCTCGGCATTCTCACCCTCAACGATATCGCCCGCCAGCAGAACGCGATGCTCGATCACCTCGGGCGCGAGTGAGGAGGCGGGTTGCCAGACAAGCTCGTCTTCCGGCCACCTCTTCATTTCACCTCCGAGACAATCACCTCCCGGGTCGCCCGATCGATCGCATAGAGTCGTGCCGCATCGGAGAGCTCCCACGCGAAGGCCTGGCCCGCGGCGCTGATGGGCAGAGTGAAAAACCAGCGCGCTTCGCCTCCGCCGGGGGGCAGTTCGAGGAGGTAAAGCTCCTTCGCATCATGGCCTGACACAAAGAGAATTCCTCCCGGCCCGAAGGCTCCTCCCGAAGCACTGTAGCCCTTGAAACGTTCGATGAG
>JAGRPC010000083.1:9880-16291 GCA_020439925.1 Verrucomicrobiia bacterium
ACCCGCGAGTTGGCCGGATCACCGCTTTTCCGATAATGGGCGAAGCAGGCATACCAGATCCCCTCGTGGCGGTCGACCCAGGTGAGGGACCCCGGGGGATCGGGGAACGGCCGACTTTCGAGGTGGCGCATCGTTTCCGGGTCGAAAACCTCGATCGAACTCTCCTCGGGCATCGCCGGGAAGTTCGAATGGGCACAATAGAGCCGTCCCTCGATCACCACGCCGGCATTGAGATGCCGGATCCGTCCCTCGGGCGCGTCCTCCCAACGCGCGACCCGCTCCCCGGTTTCCTTTCGGTATTTGCCAATCGCGCGGTTGGAAATCGCATAGAAATGCTCTCCGTCGACGGCGACTCCCTGCACCGCCTCCTCTGCAGGAAAGCGCCTCAATTCCTCGTGTTCCCACTCGTCGCCACAGGCACAGGTCACTGCGAATAACAGAACAAGGAAAGGATGGGCGCCGTTCATGTCCGGGCGAGCATGATCCATCCGTTTCCGCCTGCCAAGCCCGCATTCACGAAGCGGACCTCAGGGCCATGAGGGCCTGGCCCGGCTGCACCGCGCTTCCTTCGCTGACAAAAACTTCCTCAACGATCCCAGAACCCGGGGACGGAATCGCAATCTCCATCTTCATCGCCTCCAGCACCAGGACCGTCTGCTCCGCGGAGACTTCGGTTCCGGGTTCGACCAGGATCTTCCAAACATTTCCCGCGACCACGGCCTCGACCGCCTCGCAGCCATCGGGCACGGCGCTCTCGGGCGCAACATGGGTTTCCTCGGCGGTCTCGACGACCTTGCGGAAAATCCCGGCCGCCTCCCAGCGGGCGCGCTCTTCGGAAAAGGCCCGGCGCTGGGTGTCGCGGAACGCTGCGATCGATTCCGCCTCGGTCTCGAGGAAGTGATTGTAGTCGCGCAGGGAGAAGGTTGTCTCCTCGATGCGGGGGTTCCAGCGTCCCACGAGGAAGTCCGCACGCAGCTGCTCAAGCTCCGCGGTGGACACCTCGTAGAATCGGATGCGATCGAAGAAGCGCAGAAGCCATGGCTCGGCTTCGGTGAAAGAATCGGTGATGTGGAAACGATTCCACATCTGCACGGTGCGCCCGACGAACTGGTAGCCGCCCGGGCCTTCCATTCCATAGATGCAGAGGTAGGCCCCTCCGATCCCGACCGCGTTCTCCGGCGTCCAGGTACGCGCGGGATTGTATTTCGTGGTGACGAGACGATGGCGCGGATCAAGAGGCGTCGCGACGGGAGCTCCGAGATAGACGTCTCCCAAGCCCATCACGCAGTAGTCGGCGGTGTAGACGATGTCCTTCACCTCCTCCACGGAATCGAGGCCATTGATGCGGCGGATGAACTCGATGTTGCTCGGACACCAGGGCGCCTCCGGGTTGACCGACTGCATGTACTTGCGGATCGCCTCCTGCGTGCTGGGATCGTCCCAGGAGAGAGGCAGGTGCACGACCCGGGCGGGAACCTCGATGGACTCGAGGTCGCCGATCGTCTCCTCGGACTCCCGGATCAAGGTCAGGATGTCTTCCCTCGTGAGGCGACGACTGTCGAAATGGATCTGGAGGGAGCGGATCCCGGGAGTGAGATCGAGGATGCCGGGCACTTCCCGGGCCTTGAACCACTGGTAGACGACGTGGGCCTTGAAGCGGAGATTCAGGTCGAGGGTCATGGGACCGTACTCGACGAGCAGGTAACTTTCGCCGCTGGGCCTCACGGTGACTCCAGGGAATTCGGCAATGACTGCGGTCCCGGAGGGAACGGGCATGATCTCCGGAGAAAGCGGTTTCGAAGGAGTTAGGGTCGCGACCATACGATCCTGCCCTTCGCGAAGGAGGCGCGCCGCGCCCTCGGTCACCGGGAAAAAACGGATCGTGTCTCCCGAATCGACCTGCCCGATTTTCCAGAGGTCGGCCTCGATGATGGTGGCGGGACACACGAAGCCCCCCAGGCTCGGCCCGTCGGGCCCCAGGATCACCGGCATGTCACCGGTGAAATCGATCGTGCCAACGGCATAAGCGTTGTCGTGAATATTGGAGGGATGCAGTCCCGCCTCGCCTCCATCTTCACGCGCCCAGGCAGGTTTGGGCCCAATGAGACGGACTCCGGTACGGGCGGAGTTGTAGTGGACCTTCCAGTCGGTGGAAAAGAAGGTCTCGATATCGCCTGTAGTGAAGAATTCGGGGGCCCCGTGTGGTCCGTAGAGAACGGCGATATCCCAATGTTTTGAAAACTCCGGCAAGATCCCGTCGACGAGCGCGGTCGATTCTCCCGCCTCCGCGAAGGCGAGGTGGAGCACGTCACCGGTGCGCAGGGCACGGCCGCCATGGCCTCCAAACTGGCCGAGCGTGAAGGTGGACTTGCTCCCGAGGTAATCCGGCACATCGAAGCCGCCTTTCACTGCCAGGTAGGCACGCGCTCCCGGATTCTTCCCACTCCCGCCGATCTTGAGAACGGACCCGGCCTCCACCTCGACAGGCTGACCGAACGGCACGGCCATTCCATCGAGCGAAGCGGGCATCTCGGCACCGACAAGGGCGATCTCGGTGGCGCGGTTGAACTTCAGAGTCGGACCCGAAACCGTGATTTCGAGGGCAGCGGTTCCTTCGGAATTCCCCACGACCCGGTTGGCAAGGCGGAAGGAAAGCGCGTCCATCGGACCCGAAGGCGGAATCCCGACCTCCCAATAGCCGAGCCGACCAGGCCAGTCCTGGACCGTCGTCTGGGTGCCGGGGGCGAGCACGTCGACGGTGGGCGCATCATAGGCGAAACGTCGAAGACTTCCCGTGCTGACGGCGCCCGGCTCGGCAAATTCTTCGGAAGCAATGACCTGGCGGAGGTATTCGAGGTTCGTCTCGATTCCCGCGATGGAAGTCGCGGCGAGGGCTTCCCTCATCTTTTCAATCGCCGCCTCGCGCGAGGGAGCTGAGACCATCAACTTGGCAAGGAGGGAGTCATAGTTCGCCGGCACCACCGTGCCCGCAGTGATCCAGCTGTCGCAGCGCACGTCCTCCGGAAAAACCACCTCGGTGAGCAATCCTGACGAGGGGAGAAAGTCCCTGCCCGGATCCTCCGCGCAGATCCGCACCTCGAGGGCATGTCCCGACTCGGAGGCGACAAGGTCGAAGGTCTCCCCGCCCGCAACGCGAACCATCCACTCGACCAGGTCGATTCCGGTGACGGCCTCGGTGATGCCGTGCTCGACCTGGAGACGGGTGTTGATCTCGAGGAAAAAGTACTGCCCGGTCTCCGCGTCGACGAGGTATTCGGCGGTACCCGCGCTGCGATAGTTCAGGGCCGCCGCCATGCGGGCGGCCCCCTCAAACAACTCCGGAGCCTCGCTCCTCGAAAAGGCGGGAGCGGGAGTCTCCTCGACGATCTTCTGGTTGCGTCGCTGCGCCGAGCAATCCCGCGTGCCGAGAGCAACGACCTTGCCCTTTCCGTCGCCGAAGAGCTGCACCTCGACGTGACGGGCCCGGGCGATGAACTTCTCGAGGAAAAGCCCGGCATCGCCGAAATTCGCCCGGCTCGCGTTGGCAACCCGGTTGAATGCGGCGCTCAACCCTGTCGCATCCTGACAGATTTCCATGCCGATCCCCCCGCCTCCGGCGGTGCTCTTGAGCATCACCGGGTAACCGATGGCCGCGGCCGCGGAAAGGGCTTCCTCGACGCTCGAAAGCAGGGGCGTGCCCTCGAGCAGGGGAACGCCGTTCGCCTTCGCGATCTCGCGGGCGGTGTGCTTGAGACCGAAGCGGCGGATCTGTTCCGGGGTGGGACCAATCCAGGCGATTCCCCGGGATTCGCAGGCCTCGGCGAAATCGGCGTTCTCGGATAGAAGCCCGTACCCGGGATGAAGTCCATCGGCCCCGGTCAGTTCGGCGATCTCGAAAATTCTCGCCGTGTTCAGGTAGGACTGCGACACCGGCGCCGGGCCAAGAAGAAAAGCCTCGTCCGCCATCCCGACATGAGGCGCGTCGCGGTCCGCCTCGGAGTAGACGGCGACCGAGGCGATCCCGAGGCGCTTGAGAGTGCGGATGACGCGGCAGGCGATCTCGCCACGATTGGCGATGAGGACTTTGGTGAGCATGTCAGGAAAATCAGTCCCAGATCAGCACCTCGACCGGGGTCGGGTTGTAGGCGTTACACGGGTTGTTGAGTTGGGGGCAATTCGAGATGAGGGCTATGACGTCGCGTTCGGCCCGCATCTCGACGTAGCGGCCGGGCGCCGAGATCCCGTCGGCGAAGGTGAGCCCCCCCTCGGGCGTGACAGGCACGTTCATGAAGAAGTTGATGTTGCAGGTGATGTCCCGTTTCCCGAGGCCGTGCCCCCAATCATGGACTCCGCAAAGAAAACTGTCACGGCAGGCGTGCATCGGTTCGCGGTCGAAGTCATAGCGCATCGTGTTCGACTCCCGCGAGCAGGCTCCCCCGAGAGTGTCGTGACGGCCGCAGGTGTCGTCGACGATGGTGAGGAGAGGATTTCCTTCGCCGGACATGAGAACGGAACCGGTGGTGAGATAGAGCGCGCCCTGGGTGCGAATCGTCACGTCCGCCGCATACCGGTCGAAGGGATCGTGGGCGTCGTAGAACAGTGTGTCCGCGGCCTGGTTGCCCTCGAGATCGACGATGCGAAAGCGCTGCCCGTGGCGGATCAGGTGGGTCCAATGGTCTCCCGCCGGAATGACCTTCCGGTAGATGGCTTCATCGGGTTCGGAGAGTCGGGTGGTCATGGTGAGATTAGCTTCATACTCATGCTCTTACCTCCTACTCATACTCATTGGGGCGGAGGCATTGGGTCGTTCGTTTTTGAGTAGGAGTAGGAGATATGAGTGGGAGCAGGAGAGATTTAGGTCGTAATGTCAGGATTCAGTCACGCAGCGCGTAATAGTCCTGCGTGTTTTTCCAGGCTCTCCAGTTTTCAGGCCGGGAATTGAGACAGAGGTCGTCGGAAGTGGTCGGCTCGGCCGGGAAAACGGCGAGTTTCACCGGCTTCGGCTGGTAGACCGGATCCGGGTCAAGGGGGTGCTGGCAGCAGGTGAGAACGACGAGGGTGTCCATCTCCAGGCGAAGGTCGATTTCCGCTCCAGCGGAAGAAGCACCCGGGATGTAGGTGAGTTTTCCGGCTCCATTCGCGACCACCTTCGAGAAGAAGTTCAGGTTCGGGACGAGGTCGCGCTTGCCGAGACCGTGTTTCCCAAGCTCGATGAGAAAGTTCTCCCGGGCATTCCGGTAGAAGTCATTCCGAGCCTCCTGGTAGGTGAGTTCGCCGTACTTTTCCCGGACCAGTTTCTCGTCGGAACATCCGCAAACCGTGTCGTGCCAGCCCGCCGTGTCGCGAAGAATCGAGGCGAAGAGACGACCCATGTCGGAATGCAGGCAGTGCCCCGCAGTGAGCTGGAAGGTATGCTGTCCCTTCAGGGTGTCGGGCATGTTGTAGCGCTCCACAGGCTCGTCCGCATTGTAGAAGAGTGCGCACACGTTGGCTCCGCCTTCGATATCGGTGAGGCGAAGGACCTTGCCTCGGCTGATGGTCTGCGACCACATGCCGCCGCCCGGAAGGATTCGTTCGTAAAGGAAATTCATCGGTCCCTGGAATTGCGCCCGTGGATGGGCGGGATGAGTGCGGAGGAAATCGTGAGCTTGCCGGAGCGGACGCCCTTGCAGGTGATTAGCTCGTCGGCGATGGACTTGAGCCGGGAGGCCGGCCCCTGCACGAGAATGACCTCCATGGTGTGGTTGTCCTCGAGGAGGACGTGCTGCGAAGCGATCACCTCGGCGATGTGGGACCGCTCGATCTCGGCAAGCGCCTGGAGGAGCCCGGGCTTCGACTCGTCGTAGAACAAGGTAATGGTCCCGGCCATGACGCGTTCCCCGTGGTCCTGGTAGTGCTCGGTGAGACTCTGGTGGATCATCTCGGAGATCGCCTGGGAGCGGTTTTCAAACCCGCGCGCCACCACAAGGCGATCAAGTTCATCGAAAACGGCTGGCGGCAGCGAGACGCTGATGCGCTTCACGCCGGGACCGCGGCTGGATTCCTCTTGGGGCATGTTCGTATTAACTTATCTAGCAGAAGTAATACCAACTTGATCCACCCGGAGAACTTTTCGAAGATTCCCGGTTCCCAGTCCCGCAACCTCAATCTACAACAGGGGTTTCACCCCGACCGCCCTTCAAGCCATGATCCGACCGCTTCCTGCCGCCATCGTCTTGCTCTTCTGTCTTTCCCTCATTCACGCAGAGGAAAAGCCGAACCTCGTCTTCATTCTCGCCGACGATCTCGGGTATACCGATCTCGGATGTCAGGGCAGCGGCTACTACGAGACCCCCAACATCGATCGCCTCGCGGCTGCGGGGATGCGATTCACCAATCACCACCATGCGCAGAATTGCCAACCGACCCGAG
>JAGRPC010000584.1 GCA_020439925.1 Verrucomicrobiia bacterium
AGCACGAGGAAGGGTTCCACGGTGGTGTCCACTCGCGAAACGAAGCGCGAAAGAAGCAGGCTGGCGGGGATCGGGCGCGTTCCGAACTCGAGCATGATGCGGGCACTGAGGTGATCGGGAAATGTGGCGAGAATGGCTCGGAGCTTTTCCTGGGCCGCACTGTTCCGCGCGAGATCGGACAAGGTCATGCGCTGGGCGGGATCCTCCCGCCTGGACACCGCCTCGATTTCATCGAAGACGGCGGAGGCCGCCTCGAGGGCGGGGTCGAGAGGCATGTTGAGACGGGAGACTACGGTCGCAGTGTTCTCGCAGGCGATGAGTTCGCTGCGGAAAAGAAAGTCCAGGTTTTCCGAGAGTTGGGCGAGGGTCACGAGTTCCTCGAAGACCGATGCAGGCAAAAGGATGTAGGGTTTTCCGGGAACGGCGGCTCTTTCGATGGCGGCGGTAAGCGCGGGAGGAGTGACCAGATTGAGCGAGCTTGGATCGATCTCGGCGACGAGGACGAAGTCCGGATTGATCGTCGACCCGGTGAGGACACTCTCAAGGAGGGCAAGGGTCGAGAGGAGGGGTTGAGCGCGGAGGAAGCGGCGTGGACCGGGAATCTGGGTGAGGGGAGAAAAACGCACTTCCGCGAGGGCACCCTCGGGCCACGCTCCTGTCCGGGCGGGCAGGGCGGAAAGCGGAAGAGCGAACTCATCGAGGGGAATGTCCTCTTCCGATCCGACAAGGGGGAACGTTCCGGGGGCGTGCCCTGCAAGCCATTCACGCTCGGAGCTGTTGCGGGGCGAACGCAGGGTGAGGGTGACGGTGCCCGCCACGGGAGCGGAGGCGATCGCCCTGACCTGAGAGACAGCCGAGAGGCTGGCCGCGATCGGCTCCATATCCTTTTTCGGAGACGGGCGCGGAAGGTTGCCGTCTGGAGGCGTTGGTATCGAAGGCGTTCCCGGAATCATGGTCCCGTTTGCCGATGCGGGCGCCGGTCCCTTGGCGGCAAGTGCGGTCTGGCGACGTTCTTCACGATAGCGGTCGACCGCTTCGCGGAAAAGGGAGTGAGCCTTCTCGGTGGAACGGTTGTTGTCGCGTTGCAGCTTCAGGGCGGGTTCCCAGACCGGGGCGTTGCGTTCCGTAACGCGGGCAAAGGTCACGAGACGGTCCGCCGGCGGATCGGGATGGGTCAGGAGCGAAAGTTCGAGGAGGTAGGGGGCGAGGCGTTTTTCTTCCGGGTCCGGGGGAGATTCGGCGAGCCGGTTGCCGATGGTCCAGAGGGTCTCCGAAACCGAGGCGAGGTTGTTGAAAAAGGAGGTGGGTTTCGGCGTGGCCCGGATGAGAAGTTCCTGTTGGGCGGCTCGCGAGTGGTGGTGGAGCGGATCGAGGGTGAGGGCGATGGCGAGGGCCTTTTCGCGGAGGTCATCGTCGATGCGCGGGTTCCCGGGGAAGTTCGAGGCGATGGCCGCGAGGGCTTCGAGCAGGCTCGACCGATCTTCGCTGGAAAGGAAGATTCCGTCGGCGGAGAACAGGGGTTTTGCCGGATCGGGGGCATCGTAGGCCAAGGCGTTCGCCGCAAGGAGGCAGGCGGCGGCGAAGCACGACAAGGCCATCCGGAGCCGACGGGGCTTCGGTTTCGGGGAGTCGGATCGCGGCTTGATTCCGGGAGTCACGGACGGGATGCTATCATCCCGCCGCCGGAGTGTCCATGACTCACTGGAGCACCGTGGCGAATTCCAAAAGAGCCATTCCTCACTTCCCATGATCGAAGCCGAGACCTCCGAGACCGTTCCCTTTTATGACACCGACTGTGGCGGGGTCGTTTCCAACATCGCTTATCTCCGCTACATCGAGAAGGCACGCACCCTGCTTTTTGCGGGCCTGGGAATGCCGGCCTCGGACATGATGGAGAGCGGACTTTTCCCCGCCGTCGTCCGCACGGAGATCGACTATCGGGCTGCGGCCCGTCTCGCCGATGAAATCCGCGTAACGGCGCGCATCACCGCCGTCGACAAGGTCCGCGTGACTTGTTCGTTCGAATTGACCGCGAGGTCGGAGGAGGGCGAGCCTCGACCGGTGGCCTCCGCCCTGCAGGTGGTCGCCCTGGTCCAGTTGCCCGAGGGGCGGCCGCGGCGGATTCCGGCAGAGTGGTTCAAGCTCATCGAGTGACGACGGAAAATGGTCGCGTCGGTCGGTCGATGGAGGCGAATTTTAGTCTTGCTCTCCGAAGGTGAATCACTCACATTGTAAATACAGAACTCGCCTTTCCCCTCTATGAGTGAAGTTGAAGCCACCGCCGCCGAACCCATGTTTTCCATTCTCAAGCGGGGCGAACGGGACCCGTGGGGACCCTATTCACAGGACGATCTCCTCGCCTTGCTCAACGGCGACAAGATCAGCATCCACGACTACGTCTACTACGACGGGATCGGAGAGTGGAAGCCGATTCATGAGGTCTTCGACGTTCAGGAGGAGATCACACATTTTATTGACGACGGTCAGGACACGCAGCGGGTCGGGATCGCCTTCCGGGAGGTGTCGAACGTGGTGGGGCCGGGTGAGAGCATCTATTATATCGCGGTGCAGGCGAAGGTCGGTCTGCTCAGCAAGACGAAGCAGTGCGTCATCGTCACGGACCGGCATCTCTTCATCCTGACAGAAACACGAAAGGGCTACGAACTGGAGGCCCATCCGTGGAAGTCGATCACCAACACCCTGATGCGCGACGAGGGCAAGGGACTGGGCACTTTCTCCATTCTTCTTGGCGGCGAGCGCCGCACCGATATCCCGCACATCCCCCTGAAACAGGTGCAGCGGCTTTTCCAGTTGTCGCAGGAGATGCGGGGGAGTGTCTCTCTTTGAAGTGCGGAGGTCTTGCGGGGCGAAAGGGTAGGGCCGTGCGGCTCGCGCGGCCGGTCGGGAGGTCAGGGGGGGGCTTCGATCCCCGACCGGGCC
>JAGRPC010000585.1 GCA_020439925.1 Verrucomicrobiia bacterium
CCGCCGCTCATGGCGAAGTTACCGCCGAGCAGGTTCGGCGTGATGATCCGGTCGCGGAAGGAATCCGTCACCGTGATGTTGCCGTTGCTCTGCAAAGTACCCGCGTTGAGGTAGCTCAGGCCGCTGCGCCCGATCACCTCGTAGCCACCCCCAAGGTTGTCGCTCGGAGTGGCAAGGGTCTGGTCCGCAAAGGGATTTTGGACATCCGAGGACATGTCGAAGGTGTGACCGATCCAGGCAATGCGATTCCCCCTGCGATCGAGAGTGATATGATTGGCAATAACCTGAAGATTCCCCTGGCGGGTGCCGCGAGCATTGAGCGTGTTGTTGTCCTGGTCGTCCCCATGACCGATGAGCGCATAGGATTCGAATCCGGTTCCCGCCTGCACGAGAAGATTGCCGTTTTCGGAGATCACGTGGATGTCACCGCTCAAGTTCATGAGGGTGTCCTGATTATGACCCCCGTGACCGATCTGGGTGTAGGCGCGGGTGTTCGGCCCGGCTACCAGTTGAATGTCCCCGTAGGAGGACACCCCGATGTTGCCGGTGAAGTCTCCCGAAGTCGTGTATCCGCCGTGGCCGATCTGGGCGGCGGTGTAATCTCCGCCGTTACCACCCGTAAAAGTGACGCCACCGTTGAGAGGAGCGAACTGGATCTCGTCGGCCCCGCCAATCCCGTCGAAATCACCGAGATCGTTGTACCAGCCTCCGGTCGCCATCTTCGAAGCGGAAAGGCTCGTGAAGAGTTGACCGCTGCCGGCGCTGACGAGGATGTCTCCGGAGTGATTGCCGTCGGAATCCCACGCCCCGCCGTGGCCGATGAAGGTCACGGCCCGGTTGCGGTTCCCACTCGTCATGCCGATGTGCCCGGCGGCACGAATCGTTATATTCCCAAAATTCGCCCCGGTGGTACTGCGTCCACCATGACCGATCATCGCGAAGGCGTCGTCCTCCGTACCCGCGTTGAGCGAAATGTCACCGGAGCGAGCAGCAAGGGAAACGTTCCCCTTGTTCCCATTGATCAGGTCGCCTCCGTTTGGGTTGTCGCTGTCCCATCCTCCGTGGCCCAGCATGGCATAAGCCTGATCCTGGTCTCCGTGTTCCAGAGAAATCCAGAGGTTTGCGGTACCGGCGTCACCAGGAAGCGGGTTCTGGGCGTTGGGAGAAGGAGTCTCACCGGGATTGACATCCTGATTGAAGGTAATCGTTGAAGTACCCTCGACACTGTAAGCGACCGTGCCCACCGTGGTGCCGGCGGTGATGGTACGAGTTCCCTGACCGTCCTGAAAGTCTGCAGTAATGTCCCCATCCGCGGTCAAACTGCCGTCACCATCCGGATCGGAGAGAGTCCCGATGACCGTGCCATTGTCGAGACGAATGGTCAGCACCACACTGCCGGGGACCACCCGGTTGTACATCAGGTTGAAGTTCGCTCCATCACCCAGATTGGCGGCCCGGTCCTGATTGATCGTGGCATTGTTGCCATCGGTGCGGGAGCCGTGACCATACGATGCCAACCGCCCAGATCCAATTACCGGTGTGCCAGAATAGCGGGAAGCTCCATCAAAGGTGATGGTTCTTTCAGCAAACACCTGAATATCCGCGTAATGGTCCCCACGGGATCCCCAACCACCATTTCCAAGCTGGACATAGGAGGATGGTGAGCCATCCTCGGCGGAAAAGGTGATATCCCGACCAGCCATGACCGAGATGATGTCGAGGGCATTTCCGGCCAGATCACGCGCTCCGAGATTACCGCTGCTGCCGCGACCGCCATGCCCAAGCTGGGCGTAGTTGCCGATATCGGCCCACTCATTTGAAGAAGATCCCCCGGAAGCAAAAAGGATGTCTCCGTCACCCTTCGATCCGAGGGTGAAGTCCGACGCGATACCGGCCTGGACCGTGATGCTGCCATGATGATTGCCGTTGCTGGATTGTCCACCGTGCCCCAGTTGTGCATAGTGACCGTTGCCACGTCCGGCACCCGCACTTGGCTCAAAGGTTCGGTCGATGTCACCTGCGAGGAAATTGATGCTGCCATCCTTCGCAACCACACGAATATCGCCGCTGTGCCCGACGGGCTCCCCTGATCCGTCGACAAGTCCGATATAGGTTCCGTTGTCTTGTGACGTGTCGGCCTCCGTCCCTCCATGACCAAGCTGGGTGTAGATACGTCCGTCCTCGTTGTTGAACAGGTCGCTTCCCGAATAAGTACCTGCCACGAAGGTGATGTCCCCGTTGACCTCGACGTCGATGTCCCCTTGGAACCCGACGGCATCCACGCCGTTGCCATAGCTCCGTGCGCCAAATCCACCGTGCCCCAACTGGCTGTAGGTGTCATCGTAGTTGCCCGACTTGAAGTAGAGGCCGTAACCGGCCTGCGGCCCCGCCGCAAACTCTCCGGCACGCACCGTGATGTTCCCACTGTGGCTACCGTCCGACTCGAGACCACCGTGACCCAATTGGGCGAAGGCATCGTTGTTGCTGCCGGGGTTGTCGCCGGGACCTCCCACGTCATCGATCGAGGCGATGAAGCGGATCCCGCCAGCCGCGGTGACATCGATGTTGCCGGTGTGGCTGTCGCGCGAAGCATACCCGCCATGGCCGATCTGGGCATAGGTCGCAAAATCCTGTCCCGCGAGGAAGGAGATATCGCCTCCGGCATCCACCGTAATGTTCCCGGTGTTGCCCGTCGAGAAGAGCGATCCGGGAACCGCTCCGGTCGCCGGATCACGCAGCGCTTCGCGATACTGGGTGGTCCCCACCCAGGTGCTGTAGCCGCCATGGCCCATCTGCGCGTAGCCCACATTCGCCCCGTTGATGGAATCGGCTCCGCGGAAGAGGATGTCTCCAACGGTGGTCACATCGATGTTTCCGGTGTACTTCCCACCGGATTCAAAGCCACCATGGCCCAGTTGCGCAAAGGCCACGTTGTGGTTGCTGGTCGTATTCGGGGAATTGGCCGTCCCCTGCAGGGCACGGAACTCGAGGTCGCCACCGCTTTCCACGGTGATGTTGCCCTCGACGTCGGCAAAGTTGCGCCAGCCACCGTGACCCAGTTGCACGTAGGAATCCTCACCACGCACCCCAAGGGTGCCTTCGGAGGCGTCGGGAGCGATGAAACGGATGTCGGCTCCGTTTCCGGTGGTGCGGACGGTGATGTCCCCCTTGAAGGTTCCAAGGGTCGCCTGGATGCCCCATGGATCCGCCTGTCGCCACGCAAATCCTTCCACGTCGGTGGTCGACGGGGTCAGCGGATGGAGACCGGAGTTGTTGGCATTGGTCGTCATCGTCACCGGGTTGGTGTAGTTCGACCCGTAGGGCTGCAGCAGGGCATAGCGGTTGCCGTCGATGTCCTCGATGTCCCGGAAGCTCGAACGCCAGCCACCGTGACCGATCTGCGCGAAGTTGCGGGCCACGTTGTTGCTGTCGAAGCGGCCCGTGGCCTGCACCTGGATGCCGGTCTTGGCCTCGACGAGGATGTCGCTG
>JAGRPC010000586.1 GCA_020439925.1 Verrucomicrobiia bacterium
TATGGGCGCTCGATGAACGACATCCTCTTCGATGCCTCGGTGCGTCCCAGCGCAACCGGACAGCACCTCATCGATGTGATCGAGACCTACGCGGGCCGAAGGGGGAACTGATCGCCCTTCCCGAGGTCAGGAAAGAAACCTCCTCACCGCCTCAGCCACTTCCTCGGGTCGTTCCTCCGGGGCCGAGTGGCCACAGTCGGGGATGACCTCCAGCAGGACGTCCGAGAGTCTGGCTGCGAGGAGCCTGCACTTGTCCAGCGATACGATCCCATCCCGTTCGCCCGCAAGGAGCATCACCGGATGAACCAGGTTCTCGTAAGCCGAACCCGGAAATGACCGATCACCCATCGCGCGCAGGAAACCATTCCAGGTTGACCGGATCCCCTCGACAAGCAGGTATCCACGGTAGACCTCGGCATCGGCTTCCGTGAAGGATCCTTCGACATGGAAGGCCCGCGAAGCGACGAGCCGGTATCGGTGCCGATCCGAAAGGAACAGACGCACGAACTGGTAGGCAATTTCCCTGCCCATGGCGGTCTGCAGATACCAGGGCAGGGGGTCAAAGGTCGATGCGGGGCTGACGAAAATAAGCCGCCCGATCCTCGATGGATCCCGCCTCGCAAGGCGAGCGGCGACCGCGGCCCCGTAGGAATGCCCCAGCACGTCGCAGCTTCCGATATCGAGAGTATCGAGCAACCTGGAGATCAGACCGGCCTGGTGCTCGAGACAAAAATGCGCCGCCTTCCGTGGGCGCTCCGTCAGGCCAAAACCGTTCAGATCGATCGTGATCACTTGGAAGTCGTGTTCAAGAAGCGGCCCGAGACGACGGAACGAATAATGGGAGGCGGCGAGCCCATGCAATAGCAGCAGGGGTTTGCCCTTTCCGGCACGAGTCACATGGACGCGCTGGCCATCGATTTCGACAAAACGATCGGGAGCGATCGCACATGTCGCCTCTCGAAACGGCGTAAGTGGAGCCCGAAACATGGTCCTCAAGGCTTCTCGACCGGAATCCCAAGCCCCTTCGACATGATCACCGCAAGGAGGGGCATGAGGACGAGGAGCAGCAACTCGAGACGGATACAATGGATGAGCCCCTTCGGAATGATCACGAGATCCCCCGGGTCGCCCTTCTTGTTCCTGCCCATGAACACGCTCGGATAAGCCGAAACGAGTCCCACGACAAAAAAACAGGTCAGTTTCGCGTGGAAAACGGGATTCGAAGTGTAAAACACCGCCGGCTTGGATCCGGAGAACCATTGCAGCAACCCTGTCGCAAGGACGACAACCACCGCAACGGCATAGGCGATGTCGAATCGCTGCGCCTTCGCCACTGCGGCACGCGGCACCGTTCCCTTGAGGAGGAGGTGCTGTCCGAGAACGGCGGCAAAGATGACGAAGATGCCCAGGAAATGGGCATAGCGGATGACGATATCGATGATCATGGAGGGTCTGGTTGTAAGATCAACAGGGTTCAATCATGGATACGTTACTCACCATTTCATCACTTTGCCCAAAAACGCTTTCACCACCTCCGAAGCCGGACGTTCGAAAACCGCTTCCGCGGTTCCGCTCTCGATCACCTTGCCACCTCCGAGGAACACGACCGCATCGGCGGAACTGCGGGCGAATCCCATCTCATGGGTGGAAAGAATGATGCGCTGCCCGCCCCGACAAAGCTCCTCGATCAACTCCAGCACCTCCGTCTTCATTTCCGGGTCCAGGGCCGAGGTGGGTTCGTCAAGAAGCAGCAGCCCCGGCCCGTGCGCCATCGCCCGCGCAAGGGCGATGCGCTGCTGCTGGCCGCCAGAGAGCTCGGCGGGCTTTTTCCAGAGATGGGGCGACATGCCGAAACGCTCGACGACCTCTCGCGCCCTTTCGCCGGCCTCGGTCCGATCCCACCCGTGAACCTCAACGAGAGGAAGCACGATGTTCTCCATCGCGGTGAGATGGGGAAAAAGATTGAAGGATTGAAAGAGAAAACCGTTTCTTCGTCGCCACTCCCGAAGTCCCTTTTCATGCGGGGGAACGGGTTTCCCGTCGATGCATACCGATCCCGAATCGGGCGGTTCGAGTCCGCCGATGAGACGAAGCAAGGTGGATTTCCCTCCTCCCGAAGGCCCGACCAGCGCGAGGACCTTGGCGGTATCGTCGAGGGAAAGATCGATCCCGTCGACGGCGGGCGTCGTTCCGTAGAACTTTGTCAGGCCCCGGATCTCAATGCTCATAACGGAAGCGCCTCTCCAGGTAACGGCTGAGGAGGGAAATCGGAAACGTGAGAAGGAAATAACCGAGAATGAGAGGCAGATAAGCCTCGAAGGTCGCAAAGGTGTTCGAGTTCGCCTCCCGCGCCTGCATCGTGAACTCGTGCACGCTGATCACAAACAGCAGGGACGAATCCTTCACTAGATTCGCAAACTGTCCCGCCGAAGCCGGAAGAACGCGACGGACGGCCTGGGGAATCACCACAAACCGGTAGGTCTGGGCCTCGGTGAAACCGATGGCACGAGCCGAGAGCCACTGCGAGCGAGGGATCG
>JAGRPC010000587.1 GCA_020439925.1 Verrucomicrobiia bacterium
AGTGAAAGAAATCGAAGGAGGCATCTGTGCTCCGAAGGGCTTCAAGGCGGGGGCGATTGCCTGCGGCATCAAGAATCCGGCAGTCGAGCGACTCGATCTCACCCTCATCTATTCGGAGTTTCCCACCGTGGGAACGGCGGTCTACACGCAGAACCAGGTCTGCGCCGCGCCGGTCCGACTCTCTGCGAGTTATCTCAAGTCGGCGGAGCCTCGCGCCATCATCGCCAACAGTGGCAACGCGAATGCCTGCACCGGCCCCAGCGGACTGCTCAACGCGCGCGCCATGACCGCCGCCACGGCGAAGGCCCTCGGCCTGAAGCAGCGCGAGGTGCAGGTCTGCTCGACGGGAATCATCGGCGTGCCTCTGCCGATCGAGCGCATCGAACCCCGCATTCCTGAACTGGCGGCCTCGCTCGGATTTGATGGAAACGCCGCCGCCCGCGCCATCATGACGAGCGACACACTCCCCAAGGAGATCGCGGTGTCGGTGAAGATCGGCGACGTGAAGGTGAAGATCGGGGCCATCGCCAAGGGGGCGGGCATGATCAATCCGCACATGGCGACGATGCTGTGTTTCGTCACCACCGATGCGGCGATTTCCAAGGCCGAGATGATCGCGGCAACGAAAGAGGCGGTCGATGCTTCTTTCAACCGCATCACCGTCGACGGAGACATGAGCACGAACGACACGGTCATCGTGATGGCCAACGGTCAGGCGGGAAACAAGGTCATCACCCGCGGAGGCGAGGGTAGTGCCGAATTTCGCGAAGGGCTCACCGAGGTGATGCTTCATCTTGCCAAGCGCATCGTCGCGGACGGGGAACGGGTCACCAAGCTGGTCGAGGTCCAGGTGCGCGGCGCCGCTTCGAATCTCGACGCCGAGCGCGTTGCCAGGGCGGTGGCAAATTCCAAGCTCGTGAAATGTTCGTGGAATGGCAACGACCCGAACTGGGGACGCATCCTCCATGCCGTGGGCTACTCCGGTGCCCGGGTGAAGGAGGAAATGGTCAACATCCACCTCAACGGCGTCATCGCGACGCGGAACGGGCTTTCCGCCAACACCGACGGCGACAAGCTCATCTCCGCCGTGAGCGGGCCCGAATTCACCGTGGGGATCGACCTCAACCTCGGCAAGGGGCAGTTCACGATCTACACCTCGGACCTCTCGCCCGAATACGTGGATTTCAACCGCACGGAGTACACTGCGGTGAAGAAGAAATCGTAGCAGGACCGCCGACCTGAGCCCTTCGGCCGGCGTTTCCCTGTCCTTTCAAGAGCGAATCTCGGCTTGCCCCCGGAGAAATCCCGGCGATCTTCTCCGCTTCCGATTTTTCCTCCCTCCCCGACATGGGCACTCCCTTTCAGCAGCAGATCGAAAAGGCCGCCGTTCTCCTCGAGGCCCTTCCTTACCTGCAGCAGTTTCGCGGTCACACCTTTCTCATCAAGGTCGGCGGCAGTGCGATGGACGATCCCGACCTCGTGAGGCGTCTCCTTCGCGACGTCGTTTTCATGGAAGTCGC
>JAGRPC010000084.1 GCA_020439925.1 Verrucomicrobiia bacterium
CTCGAGGCCGAGGCGATCCGCGACTCCGCCCTCGCCGTCTCGGGCGAACTCGATTTCAGCACCGGAGGTCCCAGCGTGCCGCCGCAGCGCGAGGAATCGGCCCTGCGGCGCACCCTCTACCTCTCCCAGCGCCGCAGCGAGATGCCGGACGCGATGACCCTGTTCGATTCACCCGAGCCCGTCTCGAGCTGCCAGCGGCGCGAGGTTTCCACCGTCGCCCTGCAGCCGCTCTACCTGCTCAACAGCGATTTTGTCCTGAAACGGGCCGAGGCGTTCGCCGCCCGGGTCGCGCGCGAAGCCGGAGAAAAACCGAACGACCGGGTCGTCGCCGCCTTCCGGCTCGCCCTCGGACGCGCGCCGGAGCCTGACGAAACCACCAAAGCCCTTGCCTTCCTCTCCGCCGGAGAAGCCGAAACGTCGCTCGTCCACTTCTGTCACGCCCTTCTCAATCTCAACGAGTTCGTTTACCTGCCATGAACCCGCGTTTTCTCTCCAGACGCACCATGCTCGCACGCAGCACCCTCGGCTTCGGGGCGATCGGACTGGCCGCGGCCCTCTCCCGCGACGGCCTCCTCGCCGCCACGAAGGAGGGAGACCACACCCGACCGCACGTTTTCGGGCCTCACCTGCCCCCGCGGGCCAAGAGCGTCATTTTCCTCTTCATGGCCGGAGGCCCCGGCCAGACCGACACCTTCGACCCGAAACCGCTCCTTCAGAAACTCGAGGGCAAGCCGGTGCCGGAGAGCATCGCGGTGAACGTGCCGAAGATTCCGCGTTCGGGAGTCGACTCGCCGTTGATGGCTTCCCCCTTCGCCTTCTCGCGTCACGGGCAGAGCGGTCTCGAGATCTCCGAGCTGTTTCCCTCCGTCGCCCGGCACGCCGACGACCTCTGCGTGATCCGCTCGCTCAACCACCGCATCCCCGTGCACGGCCCCGGCGAATGTGTCGCCCTCACCGGCACCGCCCTTGGCGACCGTCCCAGCCTCGGTGCCTGGATCACCTACGGACTCGGCAGCGCCAGCGCCGACCTGCCTTCCTTTGTCGTGATGCTCTCGAAGAATCCCGGCACCTCGGCGCAGCGGCCGGGTTGGGGACCTGGCTTCCTGCCCTCGCGTTACCAAGGCACCATCGTCGATGCGATCAAGGGTGTGCCCTACACGAGCATGCCCACCGGCTACGACGCTGCCTCGCGCCGTCGTCAGCTCAACTTCCTCGATGATCTCAACGCCAGCCATCTCGCCAAGCTGGGCGGAGCTGATGGCGAACTCGAGGCCCGCATCGCCTCCTACGAGCTCGGCTACCGCATGCAGACCTCCGCACCGGAGACCTTTTCCTTTGAAGGAGAATCCGAAATCACCCGCCGCCTCTATGGCCTCGACAGTGAGGTCACCGCGGAATTCGGAGCCCAGTGCCTCGTCGCACGCCGCCTCGTCGAGAAGGGCGTGCGCTGCATCCAGCTACGCCACGGCGGATGGGATGCCCATGGCAGCCTGAAGTCGAATCACCTCAAGCAGTCCGCCGCCGTCGATATCCCCATCGCCGGACTGCTCTCCGACCTCAAACAGCGCGGACTGCTCGAGGACACCCTCGTCGTCTGGGGAGGTGAATTCGGCCGCACCCCAACCACCGAGGGCAAGGCCACCGGCGACAAGCGCGGAAGGGACCACTCCCCCGCGGGCTACACCGTCTGGATGGCGGGCGGCGGGGTGAAGGGCGGCCAGGTCATCGGGGCGACCGACGAGCTCGGTTTCGTCCCGGTCGATCGTCCGCTCTCTCCAGCCGATCTCCACGCGACCCTGCTTCACGCCCTCGGGCTCGACCAGCACCGCGTCATTTTCGGCCACAACAACCGCGACGAAATTCCGACGGTCTTCGGCGGCGAGGTGGTGAAAGAGGTCTTCGCGTAACCTCCAACAAAGTGCCGACCCAGCGGTCGCTTGCCAGGCGGAACCTGATGCTGGACAGATGCCTCCGGCGCCTCCACCGTTATCCTCCGGAAACCGCCCCCATCCATGCCCGACGCCGCCTCTTTTCTCGA
>JAGRPC010000588.1 GCA_020439925.1 Verrucomicrobiia bacterium
TTCTCTGAATTTTCATATTTAATAGGAGATTCTGATAAAATTTTCAAGAATGATCTGCGAAATTCTAAAAACCTCTCATTTTTGCGATTCGAGTTTTCCGCCTTCGTTTCCGGGTCTCGCCATCTTCCTGCGTCCCGGAGTTCCCGGAGCCGCTCGCTTCCCTTCCGGCTCAAGGAAGGGCCTCTTGTCCGGGAAGGTCACCGGCTCAAGGAAGTGCCTCGGATACGGAGATCCCCAATCCTCCGAAAAACACCGGAGGAACCTGGCCGCCCGGTCGCGAATCTGAACCGGCTCGAGTGTGTCAGTTCGACGGGATGCAGGAAACGAGGTTCCCGATCCCTGCTTTCGATCCTGTGGAGGGAGGGATCACTCGACGAGTCCCTGCCTGACTTTCTCCCGCCACTCCTGGGGCATGGCGCTGATGTCGCTGTCGTCCGCATACTGCGTTTTCAGCTGCTCGAGTCGCTCTTTCAGAGCCGCCACCTCCTTCGCGTAGACGGGATTGTCATACTGGCTCCGAAGTTCCATGGGATCGGCTTCGAGGTCGTAGAATTCCCACTCGTCGAACTGGTAGAAGTGGATGAGTTTGAAGCGGTCGGTGCGCACGCCGCGATGGCGTGCCACCATGTGGACGCTGGGGTATTCGTAGTAGTGGTAATAAATCGCGTCGCGCCAGTCGGAGGGATGTTCCCCCTTCAGCAGGGGCACGAGGGAACGGCCCTGCAGATCCGCCGGTATCTCCACCCCGGCCGCGTCGAGGAAGGTCGAAGCGTAGTCGAGATTCTGGACGAGGTCGCGGTTGCGCGACCCGGCTTTCACCACTCCCGGCCATTTCACGATGAGAGGCATTTCGAGAGAGGGCTCGTACATCCAGCGCTTGTCGTACCAGCCCCGGTCGCCCAGATAGAAGCCCTGGTCGGCGGAGTAGATGACGATGGTGTTTTCGTCGAGATCGAGGTCCTCGAGTGTCTTCATGAGCGTGGCGACGCTCTCGTCGACCCCTTTGACGCAGGCGAGGTAGTTCCTCATGTAGCGCTGGTGCTTCCAGCGCACGAGGGCCTCGCCGTAGAGGTTTGCCTCGTGGAACTCCTTGTCCTTTGGTCCGTAATAGTCGCGCCAGGCCTTGAGCTGCTCCGGCGTCATCCTCTTCATGTTCATCCAGGCGGAACGGTCCTGGCGCTTCTGTGAGGCCGGTTGGTCGAATTCCGGGGTGAGGTCGACGAAGAGGTCGTAGTTCAGGTCCATGTGACGGTCGACTTCCATCTCCTGGAAGCGCGATGGGGGAGCCTGGCCTTCGTGTTTCGTGAAAAGGGTGGGGGGCTCGGGGATGAGCACGTCGTCATAGGCACCGAGGTGGCGGAGCGCCGGCATCCAGTTGCGGTGCGGGGCCTTGTGCTGAACGCGAAGGAGGAAGGGTTTCGTTGGGTCCCGTTTTTCTTTCAGCCAATCCACGGCCATCTCGGTGACGAGGTCGGTGCAGTATCCTTCCTTCGTGATCTTGCCCTCGGCGGTCATGAAATCGGGATTGTAGTAGAGTCCCTGACCGGGCAGCACCGCCCACTCGTCGTATCCCTTCGGTTTTCCCTCGAGGTGGTATTTCCCGTAGAGGACGGTCTGATAGCCCGACTGCTGGAGCAGCTTGGGGAAGGTCTGCTGGTCCCAGTTGAATTTGTCTCCGTTCTGCCGGAAACCGTTGAGGTGGCTGTGTTTGCCCGTCTCGATGACCGCGCGGACGGGACCGCAGATGGAGTTCGTGCAGTAGCTCCGTTCGAAGAGCATGCCCTGCGCGGCAAGTTCGTCGATGTGCGGGGTCGGATTGATCGACTTGAGCCAGCGGTCGTAGGCGCCGATGGCATTCGGGGAGTGATCGTCGCAGAAGATGAAGACGATGTTGGGACGATCCGCGGCTCCGGACAACGAAGCGGTGAAGGCGAGCGCGAGGGAAAGCAGGGTTTTTCGCATCCGGCAATGTTGCCACAACGAACCCGGCGGCAAGACAAAACGAAGCCGCATAGCGGCGAAGAGGGAACCTGCGGTCAGGCGATCAGGTCCCGGAGGATTCGTCCATGGACATCGGTGAGCCGGTGGTCTCTTCCCCCGTGGCGGTAGGTGAGCCGCTCGTGGTCGATCCCCATCTGGTGCAGCAGGGTGGCGTGAATGTCATGGATGTTGACGGGGTCGCTTGCCACGGAGTTTCCGAATTCGTCGGTTTCTCCAAAGGCGAGGCCACCCTTGAATCCACCTCCGGCCATGAAGACGGAGTAGCCGTTCACATGATGGTCGCGCCCGGCCGTCTCGGTGACCTTGGGCGTGTGGGGAGTGCGTCCCATTTCTCCGGCCCACAGGACGATGGTCTCGTCGAGAAG
>JAGRPC010000085.1:0-4507 GCA_020439925.1 Verrucomicrobiia bacterium
CAGCCGAACAAGAACGCCGCCGTGCTCAACCGGGTCAACGGTGGTGATCCATCCGCGATTCACGGTGCGCTGAAAGCGAACGGGAACGTGTTTGTCATCAACCCGAACGGCATTCTCGTGGGTCCGGGGGGGACCATCGATGTGCATGGGTTGGTGCTATCCACGCTCGACGTGGACAACGGGGAGTTTCTTGCGGGTGGGGACATGAAGTTCCAGGGGGTCGGTGAAGGGGTCACCAACCTCGGTCGGATCAACGCGATCGGCGGCGACGTTTTCCTCATCGGGCGCACCGTCAGTAACAGCGGTTCGATTTCCGCGACCGGAACGGTGGGTCTGGCCGCTGGCGAGGAAGTGCTCCTCACTGCTGGCGAAGGTGTCAACGGCGAGCGGATGTTCGTCCGGAGCAAGGGATCCGGAGCCAGCGGCACCGGCGTCTTCAACGACGGTTCGATTGAAGGGGCTGCCGTGGAACTGAAGGCCCATGGCAATATCTACGCCCTGGCAATCAACAACAAGGGTTCCATTCGCGCGACCGGCGCGACCAATTCCGGAGGTCGTGTTTTTCTCCGGGGTGCTGGCGGAACCGTTCAGAATTCGGGGTCGATCCGGGCCACTTCCTCGGGCGCAGGGAGCGCGGGGCGTGTTCTCATCGAAGCGGCCTACGCGAAAGTGGATGGAATGATCCGGGCCCAGGGCGGAGAAGTCCGCATCACGGGGACGGACAAGGTGGAGATGAGCGCCAGTCTCGACGCCACCGGAGTGGGGCGTGAAGGTGGCGATGTGATCGTCGAGGGTGGTGAGATCACCATCGGCAGCACCGCCGTGGTCGATGTTTCGGGAGACACCGGAGGCGGGCGTGCCCGTATTGGCGGGGGATTCCAGGGCAAGGACGTGGAGGTCGCCAACGCCAACCGCGTCGTGATCGACGACGGCGCTCTCCTGCGTGCCGATGCGCTGGTAAGTGGCAAGGGTGGCAACCTGATTGTCTGGTCCGATCTGGATACCCGTTTTGCCGGGGATCTTTCCGCGCGTGGTATCAGCAAGGGCGGGTTCGCCGAAATTTCCGGCAAGAGCACCCTCGATGTGAGTGGAGACATCGATCTTTCCGCCGTTTCCGGTCCCTCGGGAACCCTTCTTCTCGACCCCACGAACATCACCATTTCGGCAACAGGTGCGGGTGCCCTTGGGGGCAGCACCATCAGCAACGTCTGGCTTTCGCAGCAACTGGATGCCGGCAATAACATCGTCGTCGCGACCAGCGGTGCGGGAACCGAAAACGGAAACATCGTCGTCGGGCGGACCGACAATACCACGAACGCCTTGGCCGACCGAATCCAGTGGTATCAGGATTCCGCAGCGACTCCTGGCGGCACCCTCTCCCTTCTGGCCTTCGGTGATATTCTCGTGAATACGGCCATCCAGAGTGCCGGTCAGGGTGGTGTCAATCTCGTGGCCGGATGGGATGGCGCAACCGGTCTTCTCCCCGGTGATTTTGATATGGCTGCGGTTCTGGCGACCATGCCGGGAGGCATCAACGAAGGCGCCGTCGACGCGGCAGGCTTCGCTTCGGGAACCGCAACTGGCAGCGTTTATATTGGCGCCACCAATAGCCGCATCGGCGTCGGCGTGGGCAGTCGCTGGGGCGACACCAATGTCGCGGCTCGTGACCTCATCATGAGGGGCAGCACGTCGATTGGGCATGGCTGGGCACAACTCGGATTCAATGACAACGGGGTGGAATATGAACTCTCTCGCTCTCAAAACGGTACGACCAACGTCCTGAACGAATGGTGGGGCAGTTCTCTCGGTAACGTTCAGGCCAAGAACTACATTGCCCTTCTCGGCGGTACCGAGTTTGGCACGGGTGACATCAACACCCTTGGAGACAACGCCTTCCGTGGAGCTGGCTGGGGGGCCACGGGGAACATCACCGCCGGTCTTGCCGGTCGCGTCGATGCCCGAGGAGGCACGACGGCCAGTTTTGTGCAGATCGGTCACGGCGGGGTTCTCCAGGATGGTAGTGAATGGAAACGGGGGCAGACCGCCACGACGTTGGGCGGGCAGGCCGTCAGCGTTGTCGTGAACTCTTTCACGACCCGGGATGGCATCCTCATTGATCCGGCGGATGGTCGCCGTTCCTTCTTCGCCAGTACCTGGCGCACCAACTACGCTGGCGACTCCGCCCGTATTGACGGCGACATTTCCCTCACCGCCGGAGGCGATATCCTTTTCATGTCCGCTCGCGATTTCGACGGCACCACGGACATGCTCAACACGAACGTGAACACCTCCGCCTACGCCCTCATCGGCCATGGTGGCGAGGAAAACCAGGGCAGCTTCCACGGCAATATTGATGTGGAAGCCCGCGGAGTGACCGCGGCGCCCACCGGATCGGGGGCCGCCAACCGTGGGCTTGCCGGTCTCGGCATCCAGATCCTCGGGGGTCGGGGCACCCGTTCCTTCGCTGCGATCGGACACATGTCGGGTTATGAGGGCAACCGCCTCAGCATCTGGGACCAGACCCGCAGCGGTAACATCTCCGTCACTGCCACCACGGGTGCCATTCGTCTCCAGGCCCACAATCAGGCAATTCGCGAAGGCAACATCAATACCGGAACCCTCGTCACTGGTGACACTCCGACAGGTCTTGGCAATGCTTCGGACAACTCGAACCTTGGCAGCTATGTCCAGATCGGGCATGGCGGTCAGAACTCTTCGTTGCCTGCTGCCGGGGGTACCTTCACGATGCCTGGCGGCACCAATGTGAACAACATCGTTCCCGACAGCTCGGCAACGGGCGATATCACGGTCTATGCGGCGGGAACCTACCTGGACCCGGAAAACGCCGACACGCCCATCGGCATCCTTGTGAGGGCTGGCAACCGGCGCTGGCAGCATGCGATGATCGGTCATGGCGGTACCAATCACAACGCGGTCAATGCCTCGGATCAGACTCCCAGTTTCGGCGCCACGGCAGTGACTCCCTTCGGCTCACCCAGCCTTCTGGCTTCGACGGGCTACAACGGCAACATCCAAGTCACCGCCGACAAGGGCAGTATCATCGCCACGGGCGGGGACAATTTCCGCGCCGACCGCGTTTGGGGATACGGACTCAACTTCGTGCAGATCGGTCACGGCGGCGACACCGTGCGGGGTAACAAGGGAGGGACCATCTCTGTCTCCGCGGGTCAGGGGTTGGGAGCGCTTTCCGGCGACATCAGGTTCCAGGCGGGACGGATGTTCCGCGACCATGCCATGCTGGGTCATGGCGGGTATGATTCCGACGGTAGCATTCTCGGTGCAGACAACACCGCCGAAATCAACGTGATCGCGCGCGGAGGCATCAGCTTCATCTCTCCGCCGAGTGGGGATAAAGATGCCTTGGCCCTTTCGACCGACTATGCCTACTGGTGGTACAGCAACGGCAGCGCCTCCGGCACTCCGCAGACCGGGCAGCCAGGTTACTGGCAGACGGAAGATCGTTTTGTCCAACTCGGCCACGGCGGTTACGCCAGCACCACGGTCATGCCGAACCGTCAGGATATCACCGTCACCTCGGGAACGGGAGATGTTGGTAATGCCGACGGGAACGCCGCTACCGGTGGCATCACTTTTGTGTCCGGCGACATGGAGCGCGATTATTCCCAACTGGGCCACGGGGGGCACTCGACCGGTGCTAATAATGCGGATGGTTTCACCGGCGATATTACCGTCAATGCCCTCGGTGGCGGGATCCGCTTTGATGGAAGCATTCTGGGGGCTCAGGCCGTCCGGCGTGCCACGGACCGCTCGCTCAACGGGATTGCCACTTCTGTCACCACGGTAGGTTACGGTGGCGGTTATGAAGCCTACTCGCAGCTTGGTCACGGCGGCTATGGAGCTCGTGGTGTTAATATTGGCGAGATCGTCGTCAATGCCTGGGGAGGGGTTGACTTCCTGGCGGCTCCTGCAGCGCCTGTTGTTTACAACACAGTGACCACTGCGCCGGTCGATGCGGCCCTCAACGCCGGCACCAACGTCTGGGTGGAACTTGCAGGGCTTCGCGATCCCATTACCACTCCGTCCACCCTCGCTTTCCAAGGCTCGGCGATTCTTTCCAATGTCATTCCCGGAACAATTCGGATCGAGCTTGAGGACGGGCGGGTCATCACGGACCTTTCCCGCAACAGCAGCGATGACCGCAACACAACAAACTCGGACACCAGCCCGAACGGCCTCTTCCTCGACGGCGTCAAGGTGGGTGAAACGAACTACGACTGGGGAATTATCCGCTTCAACAACACGACCAACCCGCTCGTGGGTTCCTGGACACCCGGGACTCCTGCTGTCGTGACTTTCCAGACCGCCCAGGGTCTCAAGGAGCGTGCCTATGTGCAGCTCGGCCACGGTGGATACGATTCCGACGGGCCCAACAACAAGGCCAACGATCTCATCAGCAACCGGGGCGACATCACCGTCCTCGCGGGAGGTGATATCAACTTCCTCGGCGGTGCTGCGCACCGCAACT
>JAGRPC010000085.1:4615-5421 GCA_020439925.1 Verrucomicrobiia bacterium
CATGGCGGTCATCGCCAGTTCGACTACCACAGCTACGCCCAGCTCGGGCATGGCGGGGTCGAGGCCGACGGCAACCACTTCGGGAACATCTTCGTGCGCGGCACCGAAACCGTCGACGGGATGGGCCTCATCCTGAAGGCGGGCGACCGCCAGGACGCCTATGCCCAGATCGGTCACGGCGGTCTCAACGCCCGCACCGGCACGACCTCACCCGGTCGCACCTATTACGGTCTCAACGGCAACATCGACATCCAGGTCACCGGAGACGTGGCCGTGGTGGCGGGCACGTTGCGCAACAACAACCCGGCCTACCGTGACGACGGCCGCCTCATGGCCCAGATCGGTCACGGAGGTTACGACGCCGATGCCACCAACGACAATACCTCCTTCCTGGGGCAGATCGCGACCAATCCCCTGGCGCCGATCGGGACCTACGAGGCCGGAGAAGGGAACTGGGGCCACTTCGGGGACATCAGCCTCGTTTCGACTTCCGGGAACATCAGCTTCATGGCCGGGAGCAACATCCCCGTGGCCGATCGTCTCGACCTCGACGGCAACCCGCTGCCCATTCCCGCGGATCCGAACGGATATCTCACCAGCTATGGTGACGGCAAAGGCCGTTTCCTCTGGACCCAGATCGGTCACGGAGGTTATGCCGCCAGCGGCGACCACCATGGCAACGTCTCCGTCATCGCCCAACTCGGCAACGTCCACGTGGTGGGCGGGATGATGAGCAACGACAACAGTGCCGACAAGTTCAACTGGGCCCAGGTCGGGCACGCCGGCGGCAACGCCCAGGGCAACCT
>JAGRPC010000085.1:5527-11331 GCA_020439925.1 Verrucomicrobiia bacterium
AACGGCGGGATCAACTTCGACGGGAATCACAAGGGCAACATCGAGGTCTACGCCGGCAAGAACATCGATCTTCGCGGCGGGATGGCCCTCGAGCGCGTCGTGAGACGCATCGGCGAGTTCCAGGAATTGAATGGAGTCGACGGAGGCAACGCCAACGACATCGGCGAATTCAACGGCTACTACGGGACGAGCGGCTTTGGTTACGTGCTGCTCGACGAAGCGGCCTCCACCGGAGGCGGAGCGCTCACCAAGCTCATCGGCGAAGATATCCAGCCTGGTACGGTTCAGTTCCGTCTCGCGATCGCCGCGCCCACTTTGTTTGACGCGGCGAAAACTCCCGAGTACCAGGATGATGGCGCGGGGAATATCGTGGAAACCGCCAATCCCGGCAACATCGTCGGGACGATCAACTACGCCACCGGCGAAATCCAGTTCACCCAGGCCATCGTGAGCAACACGGCCGCGCAGCCCGACGTGTTCGTGGATTACGATCACCGCACCGGCATCCGGAATGACGCGCTTTATGCGAACGCCACGATCGGGCACGGAGGATACTCCTCCAACTCCCTGGCGGGAGCCCATGCCGAGGACGGCAATCCCGGTTTTGTGAATCGCGGGATGGCCGGCGACATCGACGTGCGAGCCGGTGTCAACGCCGGCGGAGCGTTCACCGGAACCGGCGGATCGATCACCGCCATCGCCGGCAACGACCAGCGCACCTATGTCCAGATTGGTCACGGGGGAATGGATGCGACGCAGGCATCCGGTCATGCCCTCTCGGGAGCGATCACGACCAAGGCGGACGGAGCGATCACCTTCCGTGGGGGAGGTGGACTGGTGGACAACCATGATATCGCCTTCAACTATTATGGCTCGGGCAACACTGAAGTGACGGCGGTGACCACGGCGTACAACGCGACGGTGGCCGATCCGACACGCTATGCGACCTCGCTGGGAACCGGGACCCGGTCCAACTCGGGGATTACCGATATCCTTTATGCCTTCGCCCACATTGGACACGGTGGGGTATCGGTCCACGCCAATGGCGGCCTCGACAACAATTCGAACAATCCGCTCGCCGCGACTACACCCGAAAGCGGTCACAACGGCAACATTCTTGTCGAGACCAGTACCGGGAATGTCGATTTCAACGGGGGTGGCAAAGTGGGCTACGGACACTTTGCCATGATCGGGCATGGAGGTTACTCCAACCAGGGCAACCACTTCGGCGATATCGAGGTGATCTCCGGAGCCGATATCAATTTCATCGCGGGAGGTGACACCTACCGGGCGAACTCCGCGGAAGGTCGGAACTTTGTCCAGATCGGTCACGGGGGACGGACCTCGACAGGGAACCTTGAAGGGGAAATCGATGTCACGGCTTCGGGAGCGATCACTTTCCAGGGAGGCGACTCCATGAGCGACCGTTCACGCGTTCCCTATGGTGCGCACATCTATGTTCTCAATGCGGCGGGCAACCAGGATGAAAACCACTACAACCGCACCGAAGGACGACTGAGCCGTGCCCAGATCGGACACGGTGGGGATCAGGTCTTCGGTGACAAGACCGGAAACATCAATGTGACCGCAGGTGCCGGCATCGACTTCCGCGGCGGCGACCGGGTCAACGGTTCGCTGGACAACAACGCGGGTTACATGAACTTCGCGCAGATCGGTCACGGTGGATACGGCTCATGGAGGCAGTATCGTACGAACATCGCCCTGCCTGGAAACACCACCCAGGCGGATGATTGGGGGATTCCGTTCTGGCACGATGGCACGCAGTATATCTTCGATGGAACCGGACAGGTCCCCTGGCCGAATGACAACTCCATCAATCCGGCCCTTGGTCTCGGGAATCCCTTGCATGATGGATTCAGCGGAGACGTAACCGTGATCGCCAATTCCGGCAACATTTCCTTCCAGGGGGGAACCTCGGTAGGCACCTTTGCGAAGGTTGGTCACGGCGGCATTGAAACCGGTGGGGATCACAGCGGCAACCTCACCGTGACCGCATTGAACGGCGACATCGATTTCTCGGCCAACCGCATCGAGGAAACCGGATCGACCTCCTCCGCGACCTACACCTTTACGCAGATCGGTCATGGTGGCGCTTTCTCCAGCGGTGATGCCAACGGAAACATCGATGTTTCGGCGTCGGGTAAGATCCGCTTCAAGGCGGGACGCCACGATTCCTTTGCCATGGTGGGTCATGGAGGACGTGAAAGTCATGGCACCACCACGATTCAGTGGGGCTCCACCAATCCGGCCTATCGCAAGACCTCAAACTTCCTTTATTCCCAGAACTCCAACTACCGCCCGGGCACCCGCACCGGTGACATCAGTGTCGATGCCGGCGGCAACATCGAGTTCATCGGCGGTAACTCCAACGGAGACCGTGCCTTCACCCAGATCGGTCACGGTGGTTTCAACATTCATGCCGACCCGGCCAGTCCCAATGGAGACGGTCACAGCGGTGACATCACCGTGGTGAGCACGGGTGGAAGCCTCCTCCTCAAGGGTGGCGATCGCGCCAATGCCCATGCCCTCATCGGTCATGGCGGCACCGAGTCCTTCGGCAACCACGGAGGGGACGGGACCGATGCCCGCGCCGACAGCGACATCCTCGTCGAGGCCAAGTCCGGCATCCAGGTGCAGGCCACGGGCCGCTTCGACAGCAACAACGTGGCCCGCAACTTCGCGCAGATCGGTCACGGTGGCTGGCGCTCGAGTTTCCGGGACATCGAGGACATTGACGGCAACCGCTACGCCCAGCTTCAGCCCTACTCGAACTACACCAACCCGGTGACGATGACGGCCAATACCAACAACTCCGGTCTGCATCCGTTGACCCCGTCGACGACCGACACGGAAGGCGTTGCCTGGCGACACCCGGATCGGCCATGGGGGATCCAGGCGACCCTTGGAACCTTCAAGGGGGACATCACCGTCCGCACCACCGGAAACGGAGCCGACATCCGCTTCATCGCTCCCGACGCCTCCGAAGGCACTCTCGGAGTGCGTGGTGAGGATTCCTACGTGCAACTGGGTCACGGTGGCTGGCGCAACTTCGCCGACGTCGAGGGCAACATCACCGTGGAAAGCGGTGGCGACCTTGAGTTCCGCGCCCTGCAGGGGACGGCCAATGCCCCGAATACCACCAGCAATCACAACATTGGCTACGCGCAACTTGGTCACGGTGGCTTTGAATCCGGTGGGAAGTACACTGGCAATATTGACGTGACTACCGGAGGAGACATCCTCTTCCGGGGAGCCGATTCCATCAATGGGGCGAATGTGGGCTACGCGCAGATGGGCCACGGCGGCTACAGCACCTGGGTGGGGACCACCCAGTATCGCGAGGCGCTGCGTGATCCGATTACCGGAGCGGTTCCCGGATCGCTCTTCTCGACGGGCAACACCGGTAACATCACGGTGGATGCCGGAGGCGATATCTCCTTCCTCGCGGGACAGGATTTTGCGACTTACGCCCAGATCGGCCATGGCGGGTACGCCTCACGCGACAGCCACACCGGTGAAATCGATATAACGGCAGCTGGGGGGATCCGCTTCATCGCTTCGATCGACGACGTGGGAGGTCCTGGCGACAACCCGGGTAACAACAACGGTGCGTTCGCGCAAATCGGTCATGGTGGATACGAATCGGACGGCAGCCACAGCGGGAACATCACGGTTCGTGCGGGTGAATTTGCGGCAGGACCTCAGGCTGGTTATGGCCTCTACTTCAAGTCGGGCAACTGGACTGACGATTACAGCCAGCTCGGTCACGGTGGATTTGGCGCCCGGAGCTATGGCAATGGCGTGGATGCCGTCGGGTTCCAGGGGGACATCGACGTCGAGGTCAACGGGGACATTACCTTCGTGGCGGGAACCTGGGCGGGTTCTCCGCTGTTCAGTAACGAGGATGGCCGGAACTACACTCAACTCGGCCACGGTGGTTATGAAGCCGATACCTCCCAGAACAACACCGCCGTGACGGGACTCACCGATCTCCTTGGAAATCCGATTGGACACCACGGAGATATCCGGGTGGTGACGAAGGACGGAAGTATCAACTTCCTCGCAGGGGACATCGATCGGGCATTTGAACCCAGCTCGGGCCTCGGCTATGGAAACGGGCATTACGCCCAGTTGGGTCATGGCGGGTCCACCAGCCATGGCAACCACTACGGCAACATCACCGTCCAGGCGGGTATCGCTTCGGACTTCACCCTCGGATCGAAGGGCGACGGAGACATCCTCTTCGCCTCAGGAGGTTCCTCCGCGAACGAATGGGCCGACATTGGCAACTACGCCCAGCTTGGTCACGGGGGACGGAGCACGGAAGGGAACTTCGGTCTTCGTGATGCACTGGGCAACGCGATCGAGACGGTCACGGTGATGGCGGGACGCGACATCACCTTCTCCGCAGCCGATGGTTCGCCTTCGTCGTACGTCCAGCTCGGTTATGGCGGCTGGGGCGCTCGTGGTGATCACTATGCGAACATGCAGGTGTTCGCCGAGCGTCACGTGAACTTCCAGGGTGGCAATCAGTTCAACGGAACGCCGGCACTTGGAGACGGTCGTTTCACCTCATACGGTCACGGTTCCCGGACCGACGGCAACAACGCCACGATCAACCAGGACCGCGCCGGCAACCTGGCTGACGGAGCGAACTTCAACCTGATGTACAACCGGGTGGTCCCCGGCAGCCTGGTGCTGACCATTCGTCTCGACAGTGGTACCATCATCGGGACTCTCTCCGATCCGGACGGTGACGGAAGCCTGACCGCAGATGCGGATATCACGGCGGACTTCCTCGACGGGAACGGCACTCGCACCATCACGGCGGGAACCACGGTCGGCACCGTCGTGTATTCCGACCAGGGAACTTCCACGGTCACCTTCAACCAGGATGTGAATCCGGGAGCCACTGCGGGCACTGCTCCTTACACTGAAAATCCCGGCGACGGTGGAACGGTGAACATCTGGGTTCAATTCCAACACGGGGATCAGGACCAGGCTTATGCCATGCTGGGTCATGGGGGATGGGACAGTGACAATCCGAACGATTCCGACCTGATCAACGGGAACAAGGGCAACATCTCCGTGGCCGCCCGGACCGGGAATGTCTCGCTGAATGCGGGCTTCGAAGACGACACCTTCGCCATGATCGGTCATGGAGGACGCAGCACCCGCGGTGCCAATACCGGCAACATCACGATTCGTGCCGCCGGCAATCTCGGCATGACGAGCGGCAACCGCAACCGGGCCATTACCTTTATCGGCCACGGCGGGGCGTGGGAATCCGACGGTAACCACTCCGGAGACATCATCGTCAGCGCTGGTAGCGGTCAGCTCTTCACGAGCCTGTCCGCCGCAAAGATGGCGACCGGAGGCTGGTACAACGACCTCGGCGATTTCGACGGGATTGGCGGGGCCGACGAGATCCAGTTTGCTCCTCTCAACGGAGGAATCAGCCTTCTCGGTGGCAATGGGGGGGACTACACCGCCGCCCAGATTGGTCACGGCGGTTACACGACCTCGGGTAATTTCAGCGGTAACATCGGGGTCTCCTCCTATGGCGACATCCAGCTGATTTCCGGACCGAACACCCGCGCCTACACCCAGATTGGTCATGGTGGCAACAATCAGGACACCCTCATGAACTTGAGCGGGGACATCCACGTGATTTCAGAAAACGGCAATCTTCTCGTGAAGGCGGGAACGGGTGGAGAGGCTTCTGCGATGATCGGACACGGCGACGATCAGGACAACAACACGGTCAATGCCCGCGGTACCCG
>JAGRPC010000086.1 GCA_020439925.1 Verrucomicrobiia bacterium
CGTTCGTTTATGAAAACAGGATGAATCGCTACACCTTTTCTCGGTGCGTTTTTCTCTTTGGGGGGATTTCATTGTTCGTGGGCTGCAAATCCACGGATCTTGTGGAAGACATTCCTTCATCGAACTACCCTCCGCCGGCAATGCCTGTACCCGAAGCAGCTCCGGCACCACCGAAGCCAGTATCGATGAAGCCCTTGGTGGGAGGTTCGATCCGCCCGGGGGATACTCTTGAGCTCTTTGTTGAGGAGGACGATGCCTTCAACGGGACATACCCGGTCCGCGAGCAAGGCGATATCATCATCCCTTCGGTGGGGCGGATTCAAGTGGCTGGTCTGTCGCTGGGAAGCGCCGGTTCCCGCGTGCAAACCGAGCTCCAGGCGAGGCACCTGAAAAAGGCCACTGTGATCCTCGATCGGGTAGGGAGGGCGTCGGTCCCGCAAGAGGCGCTGGCTTCGGCCCCGACCGCGCCTCCGGTGGCTCCGAAGATGACGATCTATTTAAACGGAAAAGTGAATCGACCGGGGCAACATCGGATCGACCTTCCCGCCAGTGGGTATCTAGGAGTATATGAAGCCATTCTTATCGCGGGCGGGCTCTCAAATTTTGCCGACCCAGGCAGGGTGCATGTGTTGAGGAACGATAGTGAGGGCAAGAAACAGAAAATCCCGGTGAACATCACGGGAATCGAACAGGGTCTCGTGAAGGATCCTCAGATCGGTAATGGTGATATCGTGGTGGTTCCTGAAAAGGTGTTTGGATTTTAGTTCGGCCGACGTTGCCCGAAACGGTGGCAAGCAGGCAAAGTTGATCGGCAATGAGCCTGGGCGTCCAGCGGCAATCAAAACACTTACGATGGGCCGGGTTTCTTTTCCTGATCGACTTCCTTCTCGTCTGGGGCTCCTTTTTGCTAGGCATTCGGGTTCGTTTTGAAGCGTTCTCGTGGGACAAACTGGCAGATTACGGACCAGGAATCGGTCTTGCTTCGCTCGTGTTGCCCTCAATACTTTACATCGGAGGGTTGTATTCGCCGCGGCACCTTGCCGTGGATCGGATTTCCCATCTTCGATGGCTGCTTTTCGGCGTGATCGCTGTCAATCTTTCTGTGCTGGCTGCTGGCTCGCTTGTGTTTACCTCCCGGGTGGGTCGAGGGGTGCTTCTCGCTTCCATGCTGTCCCTGATTCCGCTGCTTCTGTTGAGGTATTGGGTCGTGATGCAGCGGCGACGACAGCGAAGTGATTCCCTCCTCTGCCTCGTCGCGAGTGAGGCCGATGAGCAGGCTGCGCTGAAACTTCACGAATTCTGGGGAGACCGGTCGAGGATTTTTGCGATTGTCGCCGGCAGGAATTATCGACCCCAGTCGGATCTGAATGTGGCCAAGATTCTAACCGACGGATCTTCGGATGAATCCTTGCGCTTCGATGTGGTTCTCGTCCGTGACAGCCACTTTCAGGATCGCGAGCTTGCGGCATTTCTTCGCGGCTTGCGCTACGAGGGCTCTGAGATTCTTCCGCTTTCCGATGCATGTGAAGACATTTATCATGCCGTTCCCCTGGAACTGATCACCGACGCCTGGCTTTTCCGAGCTTCGAACCAGTCTCAGTTGTTCTACGTCCGCAAGCTCAAGCGTTTTTCAGACCTCCTTCTTGCATCTCTTTTCCTTGTCCTCTTGAGTCCGTTTCTTGCCCTTGGTGCGCTGTTGGTAAAGATTTCATCGCCGGGACCATTGATTTTCCGGCAGGAGAGAGCCGGCCGACTCGGCAGGTCGATCACCGTTTTGAAGTTGCGGACGATGCACGTTGATGCTGCAGGACGAGGGGAGCGTTGGGCCAATGAGGAAAAGGACCGCATTTTCCCCCTGGGCAGCCTGCTCCGGACCTTCCGGGTGGACGAGATTCCGCAGCTGATCAATGTCATTCGCGGTGAGATGTCTTTTGTCGGACCTCGCCCAGAGCAGCTTTCGATTGTCGAGGAATTGGCCAAGCGAATTCCCTTCTATCGCGAGCGTCTCCTCATCCAGCCGGGCATCACGGGCTGGGCACAAGTCAACTATCCCTACGGGGCTTCGGTCGAGGACGCGGCCAGAAAGCTTGAGTACGACCTCTATTACATGAAGCACATGGGGATCTTCCTCGACTTCTTCATTCTTCTGGAGACCATCAAGATCATCTTGAGTGGAGGGCGTCGATCCGGCGACCGTGATTACCTTGAATTCCGTGAGGATCTTGGAGGTCTCGAAGAAGAACTACGGCAAACGCCGCCTCTTTGAGGAAAACGACGATTCACTCGGCGAGATTTCGTGGGTGTTGGTCGCACCGACAGAATTGTGGGCTTGACCTCAGATCGTATTTTCGTCGCCCGACGAAGTCGGACGGCGCGACAGAGGCTTTCGCTCAAGGGGTTGCTGCCACTCACTATCCTGCTGCTGGCGTAGTTTCTCACGTTGGAGTTTCTGCCAGGACTGGTCAACTGCAGAGTCGCTCCATTCCTCGGTGGGTGTGGCTTTCGAAGTATTCCGGGGCGTTGCAGTCCTGCGTGCGGGAAGGGAGCTGGACGCTCGTTCCGGTTGGGAAGCTGAGCGTGGCCGAGGAGAGACGGCTCGGAAAACTTCCGGCGATGACACCGGCATTTGGGGCAGGGGAGGCGGAGAGGACGATGAGGGGGGTGCAGGATCGACTTCCGATAGTTCAAATTTGGAGGGAACAGGGGCTTCGTCCGGTTCCCGAGATGGGGGATCTGCCGAAGACGGAGTGGGAACATCGACGGGATCTTCTTCGAACTGGTCGTAGTAGGGCGCTGAGTAGTAATAATACTGGTAGTAGTTCCCAACCTTCGAAAGATCGACTCCGTTCAAAACAAACCCGAAGAAGCGAGCGCCGGTTTTCCTGAGGATCGTGACGGCATCGCGTACGTCCTTCATGGAAGTCTTTTCCGATCGGACAACGAGAACAATGCCATCGGCAAGCCGCTGTAGCGAGGTTGACTCGCTGAGTCCGAGTACTGGAGGGCAGTCGATGATGATCCGGTCGTAGCGTGCGCGCCAGGCTTGGACGAGCTCAAAGAAACGATCCTGGCAGAGCAGTTCGGTTGATCCGGGGATGATGGGGCCCCGCGGAATTGCTTCGAAACTTCCGGAAACCGTCGAAAGAATGGATTCCTCCGGGGAAATTTCACCGATCAGCATGCGAGACATGCCTCCTGTGTTGTCGAGTTGAAGGAGGGCGTGCTGGCGACCCCGGCGAAGGTCGCAATCGATCAAAAGGACCTTTTCTCCCATGGAATGGAATGCCCAGGCAAGATTGGCTGCCTGGGTAGTTTTGCCTTCCTGTGGTCGCGCGCTGGTAATCAGGATCACTTGGGACTGGGTCCCCTCGAATTTTGCGTCGAGCCCGATGTTGGCTCGGACAACACGGAAACATTCCAGAAGGTAGTTGGGTACCTTCGCCCCTTGGGCGGGCGACCGATGTACCTCCTCGAGGAACCCTGGGTCGGTCAGGGGTACGATCCCGATACCCTTGAGCCCAATGTAGTCCTCGAGCTGGGCGAGGGAGGTCGCGGAGGTGTCGAGGAGGTTGAGGATCGTGGGAAGACCGATGGCACCGGCGAAGCCGATAATAAGTGAAATCATCAAGAGCTTCGCTTTGTTCGGGGAAACAGGAATCTGGTCGCGCAGACTCGTGTGTCCCTTGAATCTCAATTGAATCCAGTCGAAATCTTCTGCGAACGTGATGGTTGCAAGCTTCTCGGCAAGGCGTTCACGCGCTTTCTCCCACATCGCCTGAGCTTGTTCGATCGAACTGAATTCCATCGATGAACGGCCGAATTCTTCAGTGACACGCTGGTATTCCGGAATGCGCAACTCGAGCTGGGCCAGCTTTTCGGTAAGGCGACGATATTCGATGTCGAATTTTTCCCTCAGGACCAGCATCTCGGATTGGAGAGCTCGTTGCAGCCTTTCCAATTCTTCCGCGAGCTCCTTCATTTTGGGATGCTCGGGCAGGTAGATTGCGGTCGCCTCCGCGATACGGGTCTCGATCGATCGCTTTTCTCGCTCGAGTTTACGCCAGGGCTCGGTGCCTTCGATATCTGCCGGGGTAACCACTTGGACTTCAGCGGGTTTGCCTGGAATTACGCCCGAACGGCTTACGGCTAGGGGCCTTTGGACGAGATTGCCCACCTCTACTTCCGTTTCCTTTTCAAAAGTGCTGAGAAGGGACAATATGGCGAGTGTGTTGTCGCTGGTCTCGGTTTCAGCTTCGTAGCGTTCGAGCGTGTCCCGTATTGCGTCCATGCGCTTGATGCGTTCCCTCGTTTCGACAATTTCCTTGGGAATCTCAAGGAGGCTCTGCTGCTCGATCGTAACCTCGGTGAACTTCTGATCTCTTTCCATCGTTGTGATGGAATCGACATTCTCTGCAACCTTTTTCTCCAACTCTGTCAATTGAAGAGCGTAACGCTCAAGGGCTTCGTCACGAAACTGTGTCCAGGTTTCTTCCTGAATTCTCTGGAACTCGGCGACGAGGGCTTCACAAAAATCACGTACGACTCTTTTGTCATAAGCGAGGACGGTTACTTCGAGGTGTCGGGCATCTACGATTCCAATGACGACGGAGGGAACATGCTCAAGTAGTGCCTCGATGGTGGACTCCCCATCATCAAGAAGACCTAGGCGTTTCGCGGCGGCGATCTGCACCTGCTGGGACCGCAATCGGTCCATCAGGCTTCGGGTGACGATGGCGCTGTTGAGGGTCGAAGTTTCCGGAATCTCGGAATCGCGTATCGGACTCCCGAACGATTGAAAGTAGACCAGGGATTGAGCCCGATAAATCGGCGTTGCATACAGGTAGTAGGTTATGCCGGCAAGGATCCCAATCGCAAAGAGGGTTAGCATGAGGCGTAGATGCCTCATGTACGAAAAGGCCTGGGAAAAGACCTTGATGGGATCGAACTTCGCGTTCGGGCTGCTTGAGGAATCCATGAGCGATTCAGACGGGCTTTTACCGGACTTTCGGTTCAACGAGGAGCAATTTTTCTCGCGGTCCGGGGTGGAGCTAGAACGGGCTTCAAGAAGGACCAGTTTCCTTTCACGAAACATCGTAGGGCATAGACTCCCAATCCGAATATGGGGATAAGGACGATGATTAAGAGCCAAGTCACTTTGGCGGAAATGGAAATCTCAAGACTTCTTACACTTGAGATCGAGGCCACAAGCAGAAGGAGCCAAACGGCCAGAAGCCCCCAATAGACGGCCGGATGTTCGGAGACAACATTTAAGGTCAGGAATCGGACTACAACGGGAAGCATGACCTGGAATCTCCTGGTGTTTGGGTTTTGACGAGTGAAGTGGCGACAAACCTCGAAACCACCGAAGGCATATTAAGACAAGAAGAAGACCCCGCAAACGAAAAGGGGAATGGCTACTCAGCAGGCACTCACAAAGCCGGGTTTGTGTGTTTGAAAGCCGGGGTCAGACAGGGCGTGAGGCACTTCACCACGCGCCAGGCATCGCCGAACGAGCGGGTGGCCTCTATGGCGAGAAGCAAGGCTATCGGACAGGAATATGGACTGCTGCTCATTGGCATTCGTCTCGCTTGCGCAGCCGGACTTTCCTAGCTCGGTTTAAGAGTCCCCACCAAACCTGCTTTCGAACACACACTATCGATGGGGCGGTGGGGGGCTGACTGGCTAACCTTACGATTCTGAACTGTTTTCGTAATTTCTGTAATCAATGTGATGGACAAAATGGCTGGATCCGTTCTTCGAAAAGAGCTTTCCTGGAACTCCGAAAACGACACCGTGATCGGGAACATCAGAGACAATCAGAGAGTTGGCCCCGATCAAGGCGTTGTTTCCGATGTGGATCTCCCCAGATACCACTGCGCCAGGACCCACGTAGACATTGTCCCCAATCGTGGGCGCCCCTTTCCCGGGACCATCCGATATCCCCCCAATGGTGACGCTCTGGCAGATCGTGCAGTTCGCCCCGATCTTTGCCAATCCGCTGATCCAGATCCCTCCGTAATGGACGAAAAGGAGTCCGGGCCCGATCTTGGCATCGGAATGCACGTGGATTCCCGCCCGGGCTTCTGCCAGATGCAGCAGCAGATAAGCGATTCGGCGGAAAAGGAATCGGCAAGCGCGATTCGAGTCGGCAAATTTGGTCAATCGGTAGTAGAAGGTGTAACGAGCCCCGGGGCAATACCGGAACCGCGTCAGAAAGGTTTTCCACGAACTCGAACCGTACTCCCGGAAGCAATCCGATTTCACCAGGTATTTGAATTCTGCAAAGGTCATGTCCTCAAATGGTTGTCGTGGACCCGCGTCCGGGGGGCGAGTCAAGGAGGCAGGGTTCAAATCCTGCCCGTTTCCTCGAGATAAAGTCTGATCAGTCGGACGGAGAGCATTTCCAAAGTCTCTTCGGGACTGAGTTGAATGTCGAATTCATCCTCGATGGCCAAGATGAGGTTGAGATGGGCAATCGAACTCCATTCGGGCGTGTTGTCCGGACTCAAGTCGTCGGAGATAGAGCCCGGGGGGATCCCGAGTACTTTTGAGAGGAGATCGTGCAGGCGGGCTTCAAGGGTGTTTTCGGACATGGATTTTGGTTGGTAGAGTTGATGAATGGTGACCGCCCTCCTATTCCGCTTTGAGGCTGTACAGATCGGGAAGCTCGGGAATTCGGGAGGAATCGAGCAAGTAGCGAACCTGCGTCGCCGACTCGTCGATCTTTTCAAAGGCGTGTTCAGGATAAAAATTCCTCGACGGGCTGTTTTTTGGAGTGGGGATATATTCGCCGATGATAGCAACGTCACGTGCCCGACCGCGAACTCGGTCAACGAGGAGTCTCAGGAGGGCAGATTCGATCCGCCTTCCCATGACGCGGCAGCTCAGCAGAAAAGTATCGATTCGCCAATCTTCCTTGGAATCGTGTCCGGAAGGAGGAACCGCGAGTGCGAATCCCACCAAGCCATGACTTCCGAACCGATCGGAAACGGAAACTGTGACTCCGATTCCCCCGGCTTCGAGAAGGCGCCGCAGTTCGTCGGCGGTGTGGCGACGGGTTGTGAGGTTGAACTGGTTGGACCGGCCGAGCAATTGAAGGACGCGGCGAAACTGGGGCGACTCCGTATCCAAAAGCTCATGGGAGATGATCGTATCGAGACTCCGGAGAAAATCTTCAGGGTTCTCAAAAGATCGACTTGAGATCCTGCGTTGACGCTCAATGCGGTAATGGTCGGCTCGCTCCGTGTCCTCGGGTGTCAGGACGAGGGTGTCGAAGAGCCCGGAAGATTCAATCACGTCGACGTAGCCAATCGGATTCGTGCCGGTATCGAAAACGTGAACCTCTGGAAGTTGCGACTTGACCCACTCCCGCTCCGCGGGGTTGTCATCGAAGAAAGTGATCGAATCGAGGGCGATATTCAGATTCGCGGCGATGTTCCGTATGGACAATGCTTTGTCTTTCCAGTGAATCTGGAGTTCCGAAAAATCCTCGGGTCGGAGGATTGATGAAGGGTGGTTTGTGAGTACGTCTAATGCGTCTTTTTCGTTGTTCTTGCTGGCGATAGCGAGGAGGATGCCCCTATTTCTGAGGCGGGCGAGGTAGCGCTGGAAATCTACATAGGCCGAACCGGGATAGTCCTCGCCCAGTTCAATGCCGCTCAGGCCGTCCTCTCCCACGACTCCCCCCCAAAGGGTGTTGTCCAAATCGAGAACTAGGCACTTTTTGGGCCGCATTTTCAGCAGAGCAAAGCACCTTGCGTGATTTCGGGCGAGATGGGCTTGGGCTCTCTGGGAAAAAGGCATGCGAGCCAGATAGGATAAACGAAGATCGTAGAAGTGTTTCAAGCCGACCTCATAGGCGGTCCGGTGGAAGTCGAAAATCCAGGTGTTCTGGCTTCGCCGGCACAAACCGGAAATTCCCTGGTTCACTTCGGCGACGAATTGCTGCTCCGAAAATTCGAGAGATGCGTCGGCAAATCCTGCAGCCAAACGCGCGGGTTCGGCCATGTTCCAGAGAAAGATGGGGGCGGAGGAATTTTTCCGAATGCCGTCAATGAGATTCTCCAGTCGCTCCACGACATGTTCCCGGACCAAGAAAAGGCTCTCTTCACGCGATCCTGTGAATCGGCAAAGTCGGCCTGGAAGCCAATCCTCCAGCTGTAAAGCAAGAGTGACTACCTCCGGCTCGAACCGGTAAAGTTCGGATGCTGGGTCAAGGACCAACTGCTCGAATTGGTCGAAAGGACAGAAGAAGTGATCAAGGAGGAAGCCTTGTGAGGCAAGCTCCACCTTGAGATGGGGCTCCATCAATTCAATGGAAAAGGAGGAAAGAAATGCCGCCCGTAACGGAGACAGGTTTAAGTCGTTGTCAGCTGTGAGTTCACGTGCCAAAGCGACGTAATCGGTTTGACTCTTCGACGGGATGGCGAGACGCGTTTCGATGGATGACGGACTCTCGGGCATTGAGAAAAGCGAGTTTTATTCGGTGTTTCAGAGGGGGCGGCTCCTGCAATGGCAATCGATATCCCGATCAATTCCGGGGCCGCTGAGGAACGCCCATTTCATGGAAAAGATCACAAGTTTTTGAGCACGTAATCCCAAGTCCAGAAGGTGAGGATGGTCAATCCGGTCGAGCAGAGCAGATCCAGGAATCCGAAACGATTCCAGAATTTCTCCACTTGGCCATTTCCCCTCGCGGAGAGTGTGAAAGCCGGTGCGGGGGATGCTGAGTGGATCCGTTGTGCAAGTCCCCAGAAGGGAGCGTGGGTTATCGCGGCATCGGGCGAGCGGGATTCGGCCTTGTCGGGTTCAGGCAAAACCTCTTCTGCCTTTTTCAGGCGATGCAAGGCCGCTGAGGCGGCTATCAGGAGGAAATATTCGGTGTGATATTGGCGATTGATCATCCACCCTGAAATCGCGTTCGCAATCAGGAGGATTATGAGAATCCTTCGGCAGCGTTCCTCGATGCTGTCCGACGATCGGAAAACGATCAGTGTGTGAAAAGCACACCAGAGTCCGGCCAGGTAGAGAAAAAGGCCATAGCGACCAAGGTCGGCGCCAATCTGGACATAACTCGAGTGGGTTGCTTTCGGGACAATGATGGTTTGTCCACCCTCCTGCCACGGGATTTGAGCGATGAACTGACGCCAGCCGATGCCGGTATGGTTGTTTTGTTCTACCGTTTTTGCCATTTCCCATGCGAGGAGACGGCCTTGGACGCCCTCATCTGATCCGAGATCGCTCATGTCCTCCATTCGCGGAAGGAAACTTAGGGCGGAGACCCCAACCGTCAGGGCGATCACGAGGGTGGCCAGTTGGATCCACCATGGTTTCCCAAGGATCAAAGTAATGACAACGAGCAAGCCTCCGACGACGTAGGATCCCTTCGATTGGGTTAGCCAGGCGCAGTAGAACACGATGGCGGCGATTGCCGGGAAAACGATGATTCGCCCGATCGCATTTCCCTTCCAGGCGAAGATCAGGTAGGCGGCGGGTATCGCCACAACGATGCTGTGTCCGAGAGCGTTTGGGTTGTCGTGCAGCCAGGTTCCAATGGCAAGGCGTCCAAGCTGGGTGAAATAGTTGTCCTGAGCATGGGTGGGATCGATTCCGACGGTGCTCAGGACACCGAGGGCAGCGATCATCACGAGAGCATAAGTCCAGAACTTGAGATAGCCGAGCAGCCGGGGCCAGGTATTGACGGACTGGAGAGTTAGAACGTAAAACGCAAGGAACGGGAGGACTTCGGTGATCGAGGCGTCCCCAAAGAAGACGATGTAGCCAAGGTAGATATGAACGACCCAATCGTGAGGAGTGCGCAACCATCCCTTCAGGGGAGAGGGACGTGAACGGGCCGCCAGAAGAAAAAAGACCCAGAGACCGATGATCGGTTTGATCAGTTCCACGCCGCTAAGGCCGGGCACCCAGTCCTGAGGTCGCAGGTAATAAAAGAGAAGGAAGAACAGTGCGAAAAAAAACTCCATGGCGTTGGGAGTCGGGATGCCGATTCAACGGGTGAGGTAAGGGAAAACTCCTGGCGTCATTTGGAGGGGTGGCGAAAGAATCCTGCAATTGCCTGAACCCGGCGCGATAGGGGGCAAATTCTTGATTCTAGCCCGGCAATCGTCGGATTCAAGAGGGTTCGCGCAGGCCCCAGCAGCGGGGGCATTCACTCGGGATCAGACCGATCACGTCTGATTAGAAATACCTGACTTGATACGCTTGGCAAAAGGGCTAAGATTCAACTCCCCGTGACAAGGAAGGCGCCTATCCTTCCCGTCAAATCCGGAGAGTTTCGAGTGGGCTTGGATCGACATTCCTGTGAACTTCTGGTCTCTCTGCGAGATCGAGGCGTTGTCATGGACCGTTTTCTCATGTTGGGGCGGCAGCACCTTTATCTCACGGAAGAAGAGGCGCTGAAGTATCCGGTCCTTAGATCTTTCGCCTCCGAAATTGAGTCGATGAAGCGATCTTCTGGCGGTTATTCAGAGGACTTTCTGCGGTTCCTTGGAGCGACCGCTATTGATTCACTCGATTTTTCCGACTACGAGGGAGCCAATTTGGTCCATGACCTCAATCGTCCGGTTCCCGAGGAGTGGCACGGCCGATACGACCTTGTCTTTGACGGAGGAAGTCTGGAACACGTTTTTCAGTTTCCGGTGGCCCTGAAGAGTGCGATGGAGATGGTTGAATTGGGTGGGCATTTTGTCGCCGCCTCCCCGTCCAACCACTTCAATGGTCACGGATTTTACCAATTGAGCGCCGAACTTTTCCATCGAGCGCTTTCTCCGGTGAACGGTTTTTCCGTCAAATTGATGGCTTTTGCGGAACAGGGGGCGGGTGGACGCGTTTACCGGGTGGAGGATCCGGCCCAAGTGGGCAGGCGAATTCTCTTCGGGGGGAGGAATCCTTTGTTGTTGCTAGTGGTGGCGAGACGGGAAAAGATCTCCGAAATATTTTCAGAAAACCCCTCACAGAGCGACTACGCTAAAGTCTGGACTTCGAGCGAAGAACCCAAGCCAACTGGGAAGCGGAAGTTTCGTGCGATCCGGCGAATCATGCCCTCGGCCTTGATGCACCGCTATGACGCTTGGCAGGTCCGTCGACGCCGCTGGCGTGAGGCCCGGATCGGAGTCCACCCTGTGGATTCGTTTTCCGAAGCGTTCCAAGAATTTCCGAGACCATCATGCTGAACCATTGGAAGACACGGCTCCCTTTTTTTCCCATCTGGCCGGAGATGGCGGATCTCGACGGGATTCTGATTCCCATCAGGAATTCCCCATTTCCTCCGTTCTTGCGGCGACACCTCTTGGCGGGCGGCTACGAGGTTGCCGAGCGCAAATTGGTGGATGAATTTGTTCGTCCTGACGACCGGGTGCTTGAGATAGGGGCCTCGGCAGGGGTTCTCTCGAGTTTCCTATGGAGAAAAGTGGGCCGGAACGGCCGGGTCGTCAGCGTCGAGGGCAATCCGGCACTTCGGAAATGGTTTGAAGCGCAGCTGGCTTCAAACGGTTTTTCAGGGGAATGGAAGGAAGCGGTCTGCTGGCCCACGTGGGACGAGTCAGTTCCGGAACAGGTGCGTCAAACGGGGCTAATGCCGCGTGACAATCCTCTCGGATCGTCCGTGGTCGAAGGATCAGAGCCCTGCGCCGACGGCGCTTGGCAGAGCGCGGCACAGATCTGCAATGACTGCCTGATCGACCCGACGGTCGTCATTGTCGACATCGAAGGAATGGAGACTGTTTGGGTGGAGTATCCTCCCAAAATTCCCCGCTGTGTCCGGATTCTGATCGTTGAATTCCACCCCACTTTGGTCGATCCGCGGCTTTTGGGACGATCAATCCAGGCACTTGTTGAGGAGGGATTTGCGGTCTGTGGCATGAGCGGCACCGTCCTGGCATTCAGCCGTTGATTCCATGCCGCGCCGCGAGGATGAAGTTGCAAAAGGCGATCATGAGCGAGGCTTTACTGCGTTTCCGGTGCCATGTCCGGGCTGATCTTTTCCGCTACGGCGGAGAAAGCGGACCCATGGGGATTTTCAGGGCTTGGATCAGGGAACCAGGGTTCCGGTTGGTGTTCAGCCTCCGTCTTTGCAGGCTTCTTCGCGAGATTTCCTGGACCCGTTGGGGGTTTTATCACCTGATCAAGTATTTTTACGGGCGAAGTTGCGTTCGCTACGGGGTTTATCTCGACCCGTTCATGGAACTTGGCGGAGGGTTGTTTATTCCACATCCTTGCTCGATCATCGTCAACAGCAGCGTTGTGATCGGCTCGAACTGCAACCTTTCACAAGGAGTGACCATCGGTGTCGGCAACAGGGGAAAGTTTCCTGGTTTTCCGAGAATCTGCAGCCGGGTCTTCATCGGGCCGGGTGCCGTGATTTTTGGAGGAATCTCGGTGGGGGAGGGTTCCGCCGTCGGCGCGAACTCGGTGGTGACGAAGTCGGTGCCGGCAGGCCGGACCGTTGGTGGGATTCCGGCAGTGGTGATTTCTGACTCCGGTTCCGATGGATATGTGAACTTTACGCTGGACGAGCTTGGTGACTGAACGATTGAAAGCAAGCATCGACATCCGATTCCCGTCGGGAGCGGCTCTGGTATCTGGCCCACAACACAAGTTCTTCCGATCATGACAACCCAACAGTATCTATCGCGCCTCCAAGAACTCATTTCCGTGATCGATCTCGATTCGGTATCCCGTGTCTCCTCGCTTTTCCGGGATGTCAGCGAAAGAGGGGGGACGGTCTATGTCTGTGGCAACGGTGGAAGTGCGTCAACGGCATCCCACATCGCCTGCGATTTGTCGAAGAATGTGACGAGTTCCCGGGAAAGGCGTCTCCGCGTGATCAGTCTGACGGACAATCTAGCCTACTTTTCTGCCATCGCGAACGACATCGACTATTCGGAGGTGTTTGTGGAGCCTCTTCGCAATCTTCTGACCTCGAAAGACGCTTTGCTCGCCGTCTCGGCGAGTGGAAATTCGCCCAACGTCGTCAAGGCTGCGCAGTATGCCAGGGATGCTGGGGCGACGGTAGTAGCGTTCACCGGTTTCGGTGGGGGAGCCTTGCGTGGTCTTGGTCACGAAGTCCTCCACGTTAGCTGCGAGGAGTATGGTCCTGTCGAGGATCTCCATTTGGTATTCAACCATTTGCTGGTCGTTTCTCTCAGGGAAGCGATGGGGCCGGGATCGTGAGCCGATGGGTTGGATCAATCATCTCTTTCGAAACGGAAGGGTTCGGACCCAAGCCGTTCTTCGTGACCGGATCCGCTATTCAAGAGCAGCGCAGGCGGTTGTTGGCTTGGCATGGCTGGCGAAGTATTTGTCTTGTCCGGGACGCCCAAATGGGCTCGCTGCCCTCGCGGCAGCACACCGCACCTTCCTTCCACTCGGTTGGAGTGGCATCACCCGCGGCAAAATGGCCTCGGTTGCCCCTGGCCGGGAAGGGACTTCAAACCGGTGGAGAGATGAAAAGATTGGATGGAGTTCCTACCGGTATAAAACATCCGGGGATAAGCCGGTGATGAGCCATGGCCTGGTGGTGAAGCCTCCGGTTTCCGCGAACGAGAAGGGAGTCCTGGTTGTTTGGGTGGAGTACAATCTCGCCGCGTTGCTCTCTTGCTCCAGGCTTCCTCGGATTCTCGGGGAATATCGGGTTGTATATTCGACCTCGTGGTCGCCCCCGGATTTCTCCCTTTCATGGGCTCTTTCCGGCGAAAATGCCGGGGAGTCCTACATGATTCCTTCCAACCGGCTTGACGCGTCATGGATTGAGGCGATTCCGCAACCCGTCAAGGTGCTTCCATTATATGCTTCGCATTGGATCGCGGACGTCCCCGACTTTTCTCCAATTCCCATGGATCGACGGAGTTTCGACCTTTGCCTGGTGGCGAATTGGGCACCGTTCAAGCGCCATTGGCTGCTATTTCGAGCTCTGCGTCGCTTACCGGACGAACTGCGGATCTGCCTGATCGGGCAACCCGAAGGCAGCTTCACCGTTGAGACGGCAAGGGGCTTGGCCAAGGCTTTCGGGGTCCGGCAGGAAATCACGTGGCTCAACCGTCTCCCTGCCGCCGAGGTCAGGAAGATTCAAGCCGATTCACGGGCTGCCCTGATGCTTTCCAAGCGTGAGGGGTCATGCCTAGCCATTGCGGAAAGTCTGTTGGCGGACTCGCCTGTCGGAGTGATGGCGGATGCCCATATCGGATCCAAGGATTTCATCAACGAATCCACGGGAATTCTGTTGAATGAGAACACGCTTCCAGAGGATATTGCGAGATTGTTGCTTTTGGCAAGGGAAGGCCGTTTCTCGGCGAGGCCATGGGCATTGGAGCATATTGAAGCTTCGGTTTCTGTGGGACACTTGAATGAGATTCTCCGGCAAGATGCGCTGAGCCGGGGGGAGGACTGGACCAGCGATATCAAGCCATTTTGCCTGAGATCTGCCGTCCCCGTTTTCACCTCCCCGGACGATGCGGCCGAGGCTAAGTCGTGGCATTCTGCTTTCGAGTCGACGCACGGTCTCCGCTTCATCGGGGCGGCTCACGCCGACCCTGTCGGGGATGCACCGGGCCTTTCGGGACTCGATTGATAGCTAGGTTCGCCGCTTTCCAAGATCGGCGTGGAGATTTTCTTGGAAACAACTAGATTTCAGTTCGTTGCCGACTCTCAGTCAGGGAGTCGCTCGTGGAAGAAAAATGAAAGAACTCGCAAGACGAATTCTAGAGAGAGTGGTCCGGTTTTTCCTGTTGTTCAGTGTTTTTGACCGTTTCCTCGTTTTTGCCGCCTATGAGAGAAAGCGAATATTGAGGGGAAAAATCGAGCAAAGGCTGCGTCGATTGGGACTTTACGGCGATACGGTGCAATCCGGACCGTTCGAGGGAATGGTGTATCCGGAACCGGAAGTATGGGTTTCCTGTCGTTTCGAGAAAGTATCCGGCTTTTATGAATTCGAACTTCACCAGTGGATCGAGCGACTAGCGGGTTCCGGGAAGGCATTCACCTCTGTGGTCAATATCGGTGCTGCCGACGGCTATTTTGCCGTTGGCCTTGGGAGGCTCTTTCCGGAGGCGCGGGTTTTCGCGTTCGAAGCCGCCGAGAACCGGTATCAGTCGCTTGTCAGGGTTTCGGAGGTGAATGGCATGTCGAATCGCTTGGTTGCGGGAAGATGGTGCTCGCCAGAAGCTCTTGCGGCTCTCGATGTTGGTGACTGCCCCTTGGTGGTCTGCGATGTCGACGGCTTTGAAGATGTATTGATGGATCCCGCGCTTGTTCCATGGCTTCAAGAGGCGGTGATTCTGTTAGAAGTTCACGAGTTCCTAGCGCCCGATCTGCCCGGTGCCGAGAAGGAAGCGTTTGAGAAGCAGCATCCGTTTCTGGTTCGTGACATGGGCAGAAAGATACGGGAGCGGTTTCGCATTTCGCATGTGATCGAAGAGTGTCTGGTCGGCGCGGTGCCGATCGACCGTTATCCGGTGTTTCGCAACCTGTCCATGGGGGAGATCGCGGCCCTCGCCGAGTCGGACCGGTGTTGCATCCACCCGTGGTTCCTGATGACACCGGCGCCCACCAACGCTTAGAACCTGAAATAGATAAAGGGCTGGAATTCCTTCGGGTAAAACGCGATGACAAGCCAGATCATCGTAAGCAGGATGGCGGGAGCGCGAATGGTGTCCGGTTTCAAATCGAACCAGGACGATTTTCCCGCGGCCAGAAGGGCGTTGTAGGCGGAAAAGATCACGATCACTCCGACGGCGAAGGGGTCGTGCCAAGCAACTCCATCCGCCAGCGACAGCATCCGTGAGAGGATCATCAGTGCCGAATCGAGGTCGGGAGACCGAAAAAAGACCCAGCCGAAAAGCACGATGAGCAAGGTGGTTCCCCAGCCGAAGAGAGAGCGGAGGAAAGCGGGAATGTGACGGGCCCGCCGCATTGGCGGGTTTCCGGTATCCTTTCCCGAGACCATGCGGTCGACGGCAAGAGCGAACCCATGCCAGGCTCCCCAAATCACGAAGGTCCAGTTTGCTCCATGCCAGAGCCCGCCGAGGACCATCGTGAGGAATAGGTTCACTTGGGTTCGGACGCGTCCGAGTCGATTCCCGCCAAGGGGGACGTACAGGTAGTCGCGCAGCCATGAGGAGAGGGAAATATGCCAGCGGCGCCAAAAGTCCTGAATCGAGGTGGCGAGATAGGGGTGATCGAAGTTTCTTGTGAAGTCGTAGCCCATGACACGTGCCAGGCCGATGGCCATGTCAGAGTAACCGGAGAAGTCGCAGTAAATCTGAATGGCATAGGCCAGGAGCACGAGCCAAAGGGTGATTCCGTCGAGAGCGGCGGCGTTTTCGAAGCCCGGATCGACAAAGGCGGCGAGTCGGTCGGCGATGAAGACCTTCTTGAAAAGGCCGATTACGAATTGCCGGAAACCATCGTAAGCGCGAGCCCAACCCAAGGTTCTCGGTGTTTCCAACTGGGGAAGGAACTCTGAGGCTCGCACGATCGGTCCCGCCACCAACTGGGGAAAGAAGGCGACGAAGAGGGCGAAGTCGGAAAAGCGACGGCAGTGCGGGAGGTTTCCACGATAGACGTCGATGGTATAGCTGAGTGTCTGGAAGGTGTAAAAGGAGATACCTACAGGAAGAATGAGATTGATCGTGCTCCCAGGCGAATCGGGCAGCCCACACATGGCACGGAACGAATCGATGAAGAAATTGAAATACTTGAAAAGGGCGAGGACACCGAGGCTGTAGACGAGGGCCGCAGAAACAAGGAGCCTTCGACGCGACGGGCTGCTTCCTTCCATGCGACCAGCCAGCCAGAAATTCACGGCGGTGCACGCGAGCAGCAATCCAGAGAATCGCCAGTCCCAGTAGGCGTAGAAGTAATAACTTGCAACAAGCAGGACGGCCTTTTGCACACGATGCTGCCTGATGACCAGAATGGCCATCAGTACCGCCGCGAGAAAAAAGTAGAACTCAATCTGGGTAAACAACATGGCGGTTCTCCAGAATCCATGAGTGGATGGCCTCTGCGACAAGCCGGTGACCATCGTCGTTGAAGTGTCCTTCCCAAGGACGAGAATTCTGAAATCCCTTCGGGAATCGACCCGTTTCGTTCCAGAAATGGAGAAAGGATTCCTCAAGGCTTATAAAGCCGATCTTCTTCTCCTCGCAAAGTTCCCCAAAGCGTGTCGCCAGCGATTTCTCGGAGTTCTTCAGAATCACTTGCCCGTGCTCCAAAGCCGGTGTCGCGGGACTGTAGACGATAAGAATGGGCAGCTGGGTCGAAGAGCGGATTTCATCAAGAAGAAAGTTCCAAGCCTTTTCAGGTGCCTCCTCACTCGCCCACTCGGGTTCGAGCAGGCGGTTCCAAGCCCGGTGCAGCCCTTCCGGCGTCTCCTTTCGGTAGACCCCGGGGGCGAAACGCAACTCTTCGAACCGGGCGATGCTGGCAAGGCGCGTCCTAAGATAGAGGAAGAACTGAAGATGAAGTTTGGAAAGATTAGTTCGCAATCGACTGGGTTCGACCGGCGCCTCTCTTTCCTGGTACTCATTGTCATATTTCTCGAGGTGAAGGTCGGGTTCGCTGAGGAACAGCGAAATCCGGGCTCCTCGATACAGGTCGGGTAGGGTATCTTCGAGCGAGTAGAGGTGAAGAACATGAAGGCGGACACCCCCCAAAGCCGACTCGTAGATAGGAATCCGGAAGCGGTGATCGGCGAAACTCGCGAAGCGTTCGCCAATGCCGACGGCAACGCCTCCCAAGTCGTGTCGAAGGAGTTCCGTCAACTGCCGCTGCATCTTGGCGGAGTCTGCAACATTGACGGCCTCCACGAAAGAGTCTCCCCAGATTGCGACCTTTGGGGATTCGTCGATTTCTCCTTCGGCGGATCCAATGAGGCCGAATCTGCCAACAATGCTGTCAGCCCAGCCTTCCTCTCGTTCGCGGAGAACCGTCCCTGGTTCGAGAATGTTTCGCCGAAGTTCGGGCGACCATTCTTCAATCCAGATATTGTTCGTGAAAACGGCGGTGATGCTCCAGATCGCTGCAATGGAGATCAATCCGCCGACCAGCCACTTGAGGACGAGAGAGACGGAGAATGCAGCCTTGCCAGGCACATAGCCTGAAAGTCGAGGTATCGAGGTCATCCGTAGTGAACGATGGTGCTACCCTGCATCTCGATACCTGTCTCAAATTCGTTCAAACCTCGTGCCTTCATCGCGTTTCTCAGGTTCTCCTGCTTCGGCTCATCGCAATAGAAAAGCAGGAATCCTCCGCCCCCTGCACCGAGAAGCTTTCCACCGCGGGCACCGGCGGCAAGGCCTTCCTCGTAAAGCGAGTCGATCCTTGCGTTAGCGATATCGCCGGTGAGACTCCGCTTGAGAAGCCAGTTTGCGTGGAGAAGGTCGCCGACCTCATTGAGCCGACCAGCTACGAGCGCGGAGTTAAGCGGCTCGACCAGTGCAACCATCTCCGAAAGGACCCGGCGTTTCTCCGCATTTTGACCGACTTCGCTGGACTGCTTTCCAAGAATGGCGGTGTTGTCCCCACGCATGCCGGAGTAAAACATGAGAAGCTTGGACTCGAGTTGTTCGCGAATGCTTCGATCGCAAACGACCGGCTCGACAAAGACCGTTTCGTCAGGATTGAACTGGATCACGTTGATGCCACCGTGGCCGGCGGCATACTGGTCCTGCTTGCCGATGGGAGCTCCAAGAATTTCGATTTCCAGGCGACTTGCTTCCTCGCAGAGCTGTTCCTTGGAGCGGTACTCGCCACGGTAGGCATGGAGGGCATGGAGAACACCGACGGCGAGGGAGGACGAGGAACCCAGCCCCGTTCCGGCGAAAATGTTAGCTATAGTGGTGATCTCGACCCCCTGGGTTACTCCCGTGAGGCGCATCGCCTCACGGATCAGATTATGCCGGAGATGTGAGAAGTCGTCGACAATCTCGGTCTCGGTGTAGGCGACACGCACGCTTTCGTCGAAGCGGGGGCTGACCGTGACGTACATGTAGCTCTTGATCGCGAAACTGAGCACCCTTCCGGGTGAGTGACGATAGTAGTTCGCCATGTCGGATCCGCCGCCCACCAGGCTGACGCGGAAAGGGGTTCGGGAAATGATCATGCGGTCTTCAGATACTGCTCGATCCAAGTGAGACGTTCGGGGGTGCCGACGTCGAGGAGAAGGTCTTCGGTGTTGTAACCGCAGAGGACATCGCCCGCTTCGAGCATGCGCGGGAAGAGGTCTCGGCAAAAATCCTCGTCGCGGGGAGGAGCGGAAAGGCGATCAAGGGCGGCGGGTTCGAGGAGGTAGGCCCCTGCATTTCCGAGGATACCGAAACGATCGTCGCCTGGCTTGTGATGAATATGCCGAATGCGGGCTCCGTCGCCCAATTCGATGATGTCACTGTCGTGTGGGTGACTACTCGGATGGATCACGAGGGAAGCGGCGGCATTCTCCGCCCGGTGGAAGTTCGTCAAGGCACCGAGGTCGAGGCGGGAAAAGACGTCGCCATATTGGACCAGGAAGGTCTTGTCGAGACGTTCCCGAAATGCATGCAAGGCTCCGGCGGTTCCGAGTAGCCGTTCCTCCCGATGATAGCGGATCTCAACTCCCCATGCGCTTCCATCCCCGAAATGATCGGAGATAACGTCGGCGAGGTAGTGAAGATTGAAATGGAATTCCCGGACGCCGAATGAGCGGAGCCATTCGATATGGTGTTCAAGCATGGGTTTCCCGGCGATGGGAACCATGACCTTCGGCAGGTTTCGGGTCAGCTCGCCGAGGCGAGTCCCCATTCCCGCGGAGAGTATGACGGCCTTGCGCACCGGTTCGACTTTGCACGCTTTCACTTCCATGTGTTTTTCGAGGAGAAAGGACACGGCATCTCCAAGATCGTCAAAGGCGGAGTCGGGAAGAACCTGGCATTTTCCGTCTTTACCGCCGAAACCCGTACGTACAAGCCAAGCGGCAGTTCCCGCTGCCCTGCCGGCTTGAAGATCAACGGTTCGATCCCCGATAAAGATACAGCTGGAAAGCTCCAACCCGAACTCGGCAGCCGCCCTTTTGAGGAGTCCGGGACGCGGTTTTCGGCATTCGCAAATCATCCGGAATGCAGGATCGTCGGCATTCTCGTGGTGTGGACAATAGAAGATCGCATCGATCTTCGCACCCTCGGCTGCCAATAGTGCCCCAAGAGTTTCGTGAATGTCTCCCAGCGCCCGTTCGCTGCACCATCCCCGTGCGACCACCGGCTGGTTCGTGATCACGATTGCCGGAATCGAAGCGGCGTTGAGTTTTCGGATCGCCTCAGCGGCCCCCGGGATGAGTTTCAGTTGATCCGGGCTCCTGATGATTCCGTTCTCCTCGTTGATGACACCATCCCGGTCGAGGAAAACCGCTTGGATAGGAAACTTTTCCATGCAAATTTGACGCGGTTCAGCAACCGCCGTGGGCGGAATGATAAACTCGCGCTAGACGGTCGGCCGCCTTTTCGATACTCTGGGTGGATTCGATCCACATGGACGCTGAGGCTCCCAAACGGGTCCTAGCCTCCGGTGATCCAAGCAAGTGGATCAATGCGCTCGCGATGGAAGCGGGATCGTGGGAAACCGCGAGGAACTCGCTTCCAGGAGTTCCATATTCCTCTCCCGGGTCCGGGAATCCGTGGAAGGGCGCAAGCACTGAAGGCAATCCGCTGCTCATCGCTTCCAGCACCGCGCTCGGCAACCCCTCCTTGTGTGAGGCAAATACGAAAAGATCGGATGCTTGGTAGTAGTCTTCAACGTTGGAGACTTCTCCCGTGAAGATCACGCTTTTGGGATTTGAGAGGTTTGAGACGAGCTCTTGCACGTTTTTTAGATATTCCTCCAGGCGGTCTCGCACACCGGGCTCGTCGAAGGTTGATCGAACGTGGTTACTGCCGACAATCACGAGCGATGCGGACGGGCACCGGTCCAGTACTGTCTGCCAGGCCTTGATCAACAAGTCGACCCCCTTTCGCGGTATGACGCTACAGACGGAGAGCACGATGGGACCGGAATCAGGAAGCCCCAATCGGGTCCGGGTTCCAGATTTGAATGTTGGGTCGATCGGATGAAAGATCTTGCGGTCGATGCCGTTGGGAATGACTGCAATCCGCTTTGCACCGATTCCCGCCAACTCTTGAAAAGTACGCCCCATCGTGTGACTGCACATGAGCAGCCGATTGTATGGGCTTAATCCGACTCGTTCAACAAGACGTCTGCGGGTCATCCGTAGAATGCCGGCCTGTTTGATTTCCGGCACCTCGGTGAAATGTCGAAAAAGAGGTATGCCTGCGAGCCGGATACGAGCCAACTTTGCGACGCTGCGGGGGGTGAACGCGAACGTGCCTATCGGCTGGATGCACGCCTGTCTGCGGAGACCGCGGGAGGCAATCTCTCTGGCGGCGAAATCCGCCAGCATCAGCAGATCTTCAAGGAAGTTGCCGTCACCCACGCCCGGGATCCGGCGAATCTCCAATCCTTCTGCCTCAATCTTCTCACCCTTGTGTTCGGGGCGTAGAGTTGTCAGAACGGTGATCTTGATTCCGCGGTCGCGGAGGTAAGGGGCATATCTGAGGTACTGGAGGGAGCCACCGGGCAATTCCGGAAAAAAGAAGTTGCTGGGGAGATACAGGTGCATCGAGAGGGTCTGAAAGTCAGACAGGGATCGGGGCGTCCATGGGTTCGCCCGAGTCGAGGTTGGAATCCACATTGCGTTTTTCAAGCAACTCCACAATGTTTGAAACACTTACGAGTTCGACGATTTCGTCATCATCGAAGACAACGGAGAAGCGTTCTTCAAGGGCGAGGACAAGACGGAGGTGCCCGGCGGAGTCCCAGCCGGGGACGGTCATGGGGCTGGACTCCAGGTCAAGGGATGCAGGATCCGCCGAGAATAACTCTGCAACGGTGCTCAGAACGCGATCAGTCATGAATTTCTAATTGGGAAAGTCTAATTGGAAAAGTGGTAAAGGAGGCCTGGAATCAGGCCCATTCTGAGGGGGCGGGGCACTCGAATCGCTCCTTGATTGCCTGTGCGAACCTATTTGCGTCGGAGCCGTTGATGGCCCGGTGGTCGAAGGCGATACCGATGTTAACGAATCTTTTGAAGAGAGGAAGCCCATCATCAAGACCCGAGAATTCCGAAAGGACGGCACCGGTCGAGATCATACAGGTTTGGTCCGGGGGAATGATCGGGGCGACGAATACGGTATCGGAGTCGCTGTTGATACTGATCGAAATCGAAGCCCCCTCAAGATGCTCGGCCTTGAATGCGGATTTTGATGCGGTGATACGGTGCTTCATCATTGCCTTTGCGATCTCCGGAAGATTCGTGCATGCACTCGACGGAATCACCGGGATGAACAGCCCTTTTCCCACGTCCATTGTTACTCCAACGTTCGGAGGCGATTTTGGCGTGAAATTCAGTTCGCCATCAACTTTCCCATAGAAGAGGGGAAACTCTCCGTCCAATCTTGCCACCACGAATACCAGTAACTCGGGGAGTCCGAGAAACAGGCGATGTTTCGTCGAAAACTCTCTCAGAGCATTGATGACATCGTCGACGTAAACCCGCTTTAACAAGAACGAATCGGGAATGAGCCTGTGTGATTCGGAGACCACTCGGGCTACCGCCGCCTGGATATCTTTCAGCGGGTGGATTTGGGACGCCGCGTCGTGATCTGAGAGCAGTGAAAGCACGTCACCGGACCGGATGATCTGTTTTCCCAAGGCCAGGATCTGTTCCCGTGTGATACCATGTTTACGGATCAATTCCTCGGCGGGGGTCGTTATTGCCGGCCCCTGGAACACGGTGTTGTTCGCTGGTTCGGGAGGTGAAAAGAACTCCCCGTCGTGGATCCATGCGATCGTACTTCCGAAGGCGTGGGAGCTTCCTGGCGTTGCCGCTATCCTGAGGGTTCCAGTACAAGGGGCGTCGAGATCGAATGATGCCTTTGTGGTTTCGAGAACGGCGATGACCTCCCCCGCCGAGACCGTTGCGCCGTCGTCTTTCGTCCATGCCACCAGTTTCGCGGAAACGTCATTGGCATTGATGGTGGGAACCGTTACGGGTGTCATGAATGCAGATCTGAGAGAATGCGTGCCGCAATTTGGTCGGCGCCGGGGATGACCCCAGCTTCGAGGTGCTTGGAAGACGGAATAATCGAATGGACAGAACCAATCGTTTGAACATTGATCCCCGACCGTTCGAGTTCGCGCAGTTCCCGGGACAGGCCAGATGTCCATCCGCATTCGACTGATCCCTCCTCGACCAGGAAAACCGCTCGAGAGGTGGTTGTGTGGCCCAGCCAGTCGAGATCAAAGGGATAGATGCGAGCAAGGACGATGATCTGCGAATCAATTTCGTGCTCGAAAAAAAGCTTTCTGGCGGCTCCGAGACAATCCGGAAACATGCTTCCTGTCGTGACAATCGTTAGGTCGGGCTGGTCGCTGACGAAGGCTCGTGCGAAAAAACCATTTTCCGAGGATGAGAAATGGTAGAGATCATCCACCCGGTCGCCGGTCGAAACCGGCCAGCCATAGAGTGATTTGGATTCGAAAAGGATCGAGGGGGTGCCGGACGAGAGGATCAGTGGAATGAGTTTCGTGTTGTCGTGCAAGGGGGAAGTTTCGTAGAGGTCGAGGTCTGGAATTCCGAGAAAGTGTTTCTGGACCGATTGGCTGTGGGTGGGACCGTAACCGCGTCGGCCGCCCACGGGAATGCGGAACAAGACGGTGTGTCTCCGACGCTCACCGTACATCGATGGTGACTTCGCGGCAAAGTTTACGATCTGGTCGTATGCGAGAAGGGCAAAGTCCCCGAACATGAACTCGACGATGGGGACTCGGCCGGAAAGGGCCAAGCCGTTTGCGACCCCGGTGAAACCGAGTTCACTGATGGGGGTGGACAGGACTCGTCCGGGGAAACGGGTTGAAAGGCCGCGTCCGGCTTTGAAGGCGCCACCATAAGGATCGGCGATGTCCTCACCGAGGAAAAAAACACTCTCGTCCTCCATGACGAGGTGAAGGGCGCGGTTCAAATTCTCGACGACCAATTCCCCGGGGCGGTCCGGAGAAAGATCCAAGCACGCGGACTGTCGCTTGGTGGGGGGAAGTGGATCCCACTCCGAGGGGCGCCGTGTCAGCAAAGAATTTGTCATCTCCTCGATCATCTCGCGTGATTCCGAATCGAGTTGTTCGAAAAGGTCCGGGTCGAGGGCCCGGTAAAGGGAATGCCAATCCCGGTCATGAAGTTCCGAAAGTTCCTCTTCGGGGCGAGTGTCATCGCCCTTGCTGTGGGAGGAAAGGCGGTCCGTCAGGAACTCCACGACCAACGGCCCCCCCCCGTCCCTGACCTTTTCGATGAGGGGAGCAAGCAGGATTCTTGCTGTTTCGACGTCATTCGTGCTGATGAATTCATGGGCCACGCCAAAGGCCCGGCAACGACCTGAAATATCCCCCGCCATGTGTTCCTTGATCCGGGTTGTCTGTGCGATCCGATTGTTCTCCACGATCACACAAATGGGAACCTGCCAAAGGGAGGCGAGGTTGAGGGCCTCATAAACAGCCCCCTGGCCCCAGGTGCCGTCGCCGATGAACGGCATGCAAACGGCACCCGGCTTGTGTAGTTTCATGTCTAGCGCAACTCCCACGGACACGGGAAGGCTCTCGCCCTGCACGCCAGTGGAGAGAAAGCCGTCGCGGCGGAGGTGCTGGCTACCGCCGACCCCGTCGCAGATGGCTCCCTCCTTCCCCATGATTTCGGCCATGAGTCCTTCGGGGTCGTCATATCGGGCCAGGTAGTGCCCATGTCCCCGGTGATTGCTGAAGACCTGATCTCCTTCCTTTAGCAGGGAGATGGCGGCCACGGAAACGACCTCTTGTCCAATGCAGGTGTGGGTGGTTCCGTTGAGGACGCCCGAATGAAACAGCGAGAGAAGTTTGGATTCGAAGTTCCGGATGAGCAGGAGCTTTTTGAGAACCGGAATGGGAGGGAATCCCGCTGGTTGATGTGTTTCTGAGGGAATGGCTTTCAAGTGACGGTCGGATCGAAACCCAGGTCGGCGAAAATGTTCTGGCGCTGGCTCCAACCGGCTTGCGAATTTCCGGACGCGGGCCGGGGTTCCGTGATTTCACGAAAGCTCCAAGCGTAGAGCGCGTTCCTAGTTTCCCGATTGACCGGAAGAATTCAAGAGTCAATTCACTGCGGTTTTGGAAACTCCGACGGTTACTCCTCCACGCCACATACAGAGCTCGCTGGATTCCGGTTGTGTGGGGGGCGGATTTCATGATCGGCAAGTCATGGGCATCGGGTCCTTGACCCACGATGGGAAGGGTGGTAGTCAGGTCGACGATACGAGATTCGTGGATGAATTGGCCGGATAACAAAAAATTTGCGTTCACTGTTTTCGACGACGCTGACAACGATTTTCTGACAAACACCCGTCCGGTCTACGACCTGCTTTCGGATCTCGGCTTCCGGACGACCAAATCGGTGTGGACTCTGGCTCCTCGGTTTGAAACGGAGTTGACTGGTCTAAGCACGGAAGATGCCGCCTACCTCGAGTGGATCCAGTCTTTGGTTGCCAAGGGATTCGAAGTGGGGTGGCATGGGGCCAGATGTCACGGATCCCCCAGAGATGAAACCATTAAGGCACTGGATCTGTTTCGAGAGAGGATCGGCCACGACCCGGTGTCGATGTCGAATCATTTCCAGAATGAGGAAAGCATCTATTGGGGGCAGGAGAGGTTGAGTGGATTCGCAAAACTCGTCTACTTGCTCGCAAATTTCCGGGGCCGGCCGAAATCCTCCGGTCATCGGGAGGGAAGCGTTTTTTTCTGGGGGGACCACTGTGTGCAGAGAGTCAAATACATCAGGAACTTCGTTTTCCGGGAGATCGATACCCTGTCGGTCTGCCCTTTCATGCCCTATCACGACCAGCGGTTCCCGATGGCCAATGCGTGGTATGCCTCGTCTGAAGGCGGGGATGTAGGGGATTTCAATGAATTGCTCAAGGAGGAAAACCAGGACCGCTTGGCGGAGCGGGGCGGGGGATGCATCGTCTACACCCATTTCGGGAAGGGCTTTTTTGAGAACGGGAAGTTGGATGGCCGGTTTACCGCCTTGATGACCAGGCTTGCGGCTCTCGGTGGATGGTATGTTCCGGTGGGGAGGCTGCTCGATTACCTTGCCGAACAAAACGGAGGAGTTCATCCAATCGGGTGGGAAGAGAGGAAAAACCTGCAGTGGAGATGGCTGTCGAGCAAGTTGCGGCACGGATCCTCGTGAGATGAAGATTCAGATTGTCGAAAGGAGTCCGGCCCACGACGAAATGGTCGGGAGATTCAATTCCCGGGCCGTCTTGAACGATTCGCCGTTTCTTCTCGGAGCCACCGCGGACGTTGGTTGGTTGTCAAAGAAGTCGGCGGATCAGCCTATCGTTCGGGAATGTTTTCTGGCAGTCGAAGGCGGGGAGGTTCGGGGCGGATTTGTACTAAGGAAGCAGGATTTCATCTTGGATGGGCAAGTAAGAACTGCCTGCAATTATCAAGGTCCGATTTCAGAAGGGATCTGGGATCGCCGTTTTGCACTGCTGGGCGTCCAAATGCTGCGAGCCGCACTACGGCAGGAACCATTGCTCTATTGCCTGGGAATGGGAAATCGGGAACAGCCGCTGCCGAAATTGCTTTCAGCGGCGGGGTGGCCGATCACCGAAGTGCCCTTCCGTTTCAAGGTGGTTGAAAGTGGTGCCTTCCTTCGGGAGATGCGAGTTTTCAAAAAGAATCGACTTCTGAAGTGGCTCTCACAAGCGGGACGGTTCAGCGGGTTGGGGCAGGCGGGAATAGCTGCGTATCAGGGCATTCGGGGTGGTTGGAACAGAGAAGCAGGGCTGAAAGTCTCGATTGTTCACGAGTTCGGGGATTGGTGCGACGGGATTTGGACTGAATCCCGGGAAGCGAACCGATTCACCGCTGTCCGTGATCGGAACTCACAGAACTGCCTTTTTGTTCGTTTCCCCGGGAAAAACCTCATTTTAAGAATGGAGAATTCGGAAAGAGTTGTGGGTTGGGCGGTTGTCAGGGCGACGCAGATGGAGGGCGACAAGTACTTCGGCAACCTGCGCGTGGGAAGTCTTGTGGATTGCATGTGCCTGAACGGTTCGGAGCGGGATGTGATCGATGGAGCGGAGCGGACTTTGCGCGGCCTCGGTTGCCAGCTGATCCTTTCAAACCAGACACAGGACGCTTGGCTTGCCGGAATGGATCGGAACGGCTGGTTGTCCGGCCCATCGAATTTTCTGATCTCCTTGTCCCCGCAGCTTGCGAAACTCGTCGGTGACTTTTCCGAATCTCTGGGGAGACTGCATTTCAACCGCGCCGATGGAGACGGCCCGATCCACTTGTGAGGTTCGAAAAGGCCCTAAACACTGGGAGCGGCCGGGAAACGGGATTTAAGTCGGTTGACCGGTGCTTCCAGGCAATGCCAGGAAACCAGCGCGCAAAGATAAGCAAGAACCGTGAGAACGATTCCGATCAGGAAATAGGTAGGCGTGAGAGGTTGCGAGTGGAAGAACTTGCGGCCGAAAGCCGTTATCGGCACATGGTAGAGGTAAAGTCCGTAGGAAATCCTCCCGATGTGTCGGAGGATCGGGTGTTCGAGTAGCAAGAAGGGGAAGGCCGAATGTCCGGTAAACGCAATCCAGAACAGCGAAGAGGAGAATAGGACGGCGGAGGGAACTCCGACGATAGCCATGGGCAACCCCATCCCACTGAATGAGAGTTCTCCAAAAAGAGCGAGCGCGCACAGCAGAGTCGCCGAAACCACCAAGCCGGAGATTGCCAGGCGTTGCGTGAGCCAGCCAGGTGGGGCGCCGCCGACGCAAAGCAGGGCAAAAACGGCACCGGCTACAATTCCGTCGCTGCGAGTGAACAGGCTGTAAGTAAAGAGGAATTCGTCACCTCGGGTCAAGCTGGCTCCGGCGCGAACTCCCATGCTTCCGATGAGCAACAATCCGCAGAGTGAAAGGAGAACCTTTCGGGGGAATTTCCTAACGACGAAGGGCCAAATCAGGTAAAACTGCTCCTCTATGCTGAGAGACCAGGTGTGATAGAGCCAGGGAATCTCGTATTCGGAGGTGACCCAGTTGAAGTTCGAAAGATAGGCGGCATACCACCAGATTTTTGCATGAGTCGTAGGGTGGGTCACGAAAGTGACAAGTAGGATCAAAAAATAAGCGGGAAGGATTCGGAGTGCGCGGCGTGCGTAGAAGGGAACAAAGTATCGTTCGCTTTCACGGCTTTGTAGCAGAATGCGGGTGATCAGAAAACCGCTGAGAACGAAAAACACATCCACTCCGATCCATCCCATTGGCATCGCGAAATTGTGCATCGCAACCACCATGAGGACCGCCGCCCCGCGGAGACCGTCCAGAGCCGGTACGTGGGTGCTACTCAAGACGGTCGGGAAGATAGGAACCGAGGAGGGCACCGCGCGGTGGGATTTCTGCATCAGGGACAATGAGAATTTGCCTGCTGCATCCGGATCAATGACTCGCCGCAAGGCCTGGCATCGATCGAGGTCGGCACGGTCAGACCTCCACCCCGGCAGCTTCGATGGATTCGATCGACTTCGCGGGGTAATATTCGATCAGCATGGGTTCATTGTCCTCTCGCGGTTTATCTGCCCATCCCGTCACGCTCTGGCGATAGGGAGTGAATCTGATTCGACGATATCGGCGGGTCTTGTCGAACCAATCGATCACTTCCGAGAGTTCGTTTGTATGCTGGTTGGGAGTCGAGTAACAATCAAAGTTTCGCGCGATGTTCGATTCCGCGGATTCGAGCGGCTTGTCCGAGTACATCGGACCGAATTTCAACAAAAGACGAGCAAGCAGACGTCCCGGGGCGCCTCGTTTCTCCATCCAGACGACGAAACACCTGAAGCGCCAAAGGGATCGGCAGATCGAGAGACGGGTTCCGTCCGGCAGTTTGGCGACGAGCCGACGTAGCCGCTCCTTGACGGCTATATCATAAAGTCTGCCCAGCGACGTTTTGACACTGTAGAGCTTGTTCCACGGAATATACTCGCACAGGTGGATGTAGATGGTGAAGGTTCCTCCGCGCTTCACAAGCTTGGAGAGGTTTTGAAATCCAAGATCGGGTGTCCCAGTGAGATTGAGAACCCCGATGCTGATGACCCGGTCGGCGGTTTCGTTCCTGAATGGGGGCCGCATAATGTCTGCCTGAACCCATTCGATATTCGCGTAATCGCCGGATTGCGATCGGGCCACATCCACCGCGTAGCCGGCATCAAACGCGATGACAAGCTGGGCCTCCGCCCGGGCCATCGCCCTAGCGAAGCGCCCGACGCCACAACCGGCGTCGATGCACACGGATCCTGCAAAATCGGACATCAAGAGGCCGGATCGTGCCTCGAGAATCTCTTCATTTTTGAGGCGATCTGCAAGGGGGGCGTAGACCTTTCCTTGGTAGGCGGAATAGTTTTCAATGGTTTGTTGCAGGGTCGAAAAATGCGGACTCGTCGTTCCGACGCTATTGCCTCCGGAACTATGGAAGTAGTCTCGGGCTTCCGGGAAGAGCCTCGGAATCCCGTCAATGATCGGGTATTTTACGCCGCAATCTGAGCAGGTGATGGTGCCGGTTTCAATCTCCTCGGAGGATTCTTTCAGGGGGGCAACGGAGAGTCGAGGGGATCGACAGGCTGGGCAGGCGAGATAATCTAGGAGCCGCAACTTCATGGTGCTGGAGAATCTGAAAAATCTTACGACTTGGCTATACGTTGTTGCTGCGACGCCAGAAGTCCAGCACAAGCAGGGTCATCAAAAGGCGTCCTTGCTCTTCCGTGAGATGTCCGGGGGCTTTGAGGATTCCTAGGAGATGATTGGGGTCGATCCAGGGAAGCCTCGGGGAGTTCTCGAGGAGGTCGCGGATCAGGGGGGAAAGCTCGCTCGAAAACCATCGCCGAGTGGGGACTGGAAAGCCCATCTTCTTTCGCGTGAGAACCGGACCCGGAAGGAGATCAGCAAGGCTTCTCCGGAAAAGCCTCTTCGACTCCCCGCGGAAGAGCCTCGCGTGGTCTGGCAACTCCGAGGCGAACTCGACAAGGCGGTGGTCCAGGAAGGGAACCCGCAGTTCAATTGACGCGGCCATTGTCATCTTGTCTGCCTTCAACAGAAGATCGTCGGGTAGCCAGGTCTTGGAATCGATGTAAAGAAGTTTGCCGAGAGCCGACTTTCCGGGAGGCAGCTTCGCAAACAGGTTCGAAAAAGTGTCGTCCAGATATCCGCCGGTTTTCTCCAGGAAGTCCTTGTGGAACAATCGATGCTTTTTCGAAGGAGGCAGATTCGCCGAAGTCCCCTTAAAACGGTTTTCAAGGGGGGTCGTCGCCCAATCCAGATATTTCGAAAAGGGAAGGTGCGACAAGTAAGGTTTGATCGCTCCGGTCCACGACCAGACTTGCTCGGGAAGGCTGGCGTGGATACGCTCGAGCGTCAGCATCCGCTGATAAATTCCGTAGCCGGCGAAGATTTCGTCACTTCCTTCGCCGGACAACAAAACTTTTACCTCGTTTCGCGCCATTTTCGAGAGCTGGTAAAGAGCGATCGCCGCGGGCTCGACGAGCGGCTCCTCGGTGAAGTTCACGAGGAGGTCGAGGCTCTCGAAAAAATCCGAAGAACCGAGAATGTGGGCGAAGTGTCGGGTGTGGTAGCGCGAGGCGACCATTCTTGCATATTCGCTTTCATCCTCCGTGCCGGACCCGTCGTAGCCCACCGTGAAGGTATTGATCTCGCCGATCCCGGCTTCATGCATCAGGGCCACGGTGGCACTCGAATCAAGGCCTCCGCTCAGCAAAACCCCGATCGGAACATCACTCACGGTACAGGCCTGGGTGCAGTCTACCAACAGTTCAAAAAGCCTTGCTTCATCGTCGGGATCGGATTCGCGCTGCTCGATCGCTGCGAAATCCCAGTAAACTTCCCGTTGAACTCCCAGACACGAAAACTTCAACCAGGTTCCGGGCTCCAATTTCGAAATGCCCTTGAACATGGTGCGAGGCGCCGGGACATAGCCGAGGCTGAGATAGGCATCGACGACAGTCTCGTCGAGTTCTTTCCGCTGGACGCCGATCGACAGGAGTGGGCGGATTTCCGAGGCGGCGGCGAAGCTGACGCCGTCGGTCCAATAATAAACCGGCTTCACGCCCATCCGGTCGCGAACGACCCAAAGTTCCTTTGAGATCCGGTCCCAAATGGCGAACGCGAACATTCCGTTGAAGCGTTCGAGGCATGCGGTTCCCCATTCTTCATAGGATTGCAGGATCACTTCCGTGTCGCTGTTCGTTCGGAAGCAACGCCCCTTGCTCTCGAGGGCCTTCCGGATCTCAGCGAAATTGTAGACTTCGCCATTGTAAACGAGCACATATCGGCCGTCTTCGCTGTGAAAGGGTTGGGTCCCTCCGGATAGATCGATGATGCTGAGACGTCGGTGCCCCAGTCCCACTTCATTTTCCACAAACAGCCCGGATCCGTCCGGGCCGCGGTGGGACATCAGATCGGTTGCCGTCCGGATATCGGTTTCGCGACCTGCGAGGCCGAAGGGATGAAACCATGCGAAGAAACCACACATCAGAATGATTGGTGCGGGGAATTTCTAGTAGCTTGGCCACCCGGAAGCAAGCGTGCAAACTCGGATGTCGTGTGGTCGGCGACCCTGTCCCAGGTGTGGGTGCGGCCCTCTTCGGAGATTTTCGCATGGTCCCATCCATGAGTCAGAGACTCCTTGATGGCGGAGGCGATCGAGTCCGGAGTCGGCTCGGGTAGAAAGCCGTTTTCACCAGAGAAGACGAGGTCGGGTACGGCGCCAACCGGAGTGGAGACCACCGGTAGGCCGCAAGCGAGCGCCTCATGGATGACGACAGGACACCCCTCGTGGGCAGAGGTCAGACAAAAAACATCGGCTGCGTAGTACCAATCCGCGAGAGACTCGTGGGCCACGCCTCCGTTCAGGATGATGCGGTTCTTAAGGCCTTTCCGAACAATCAGGTCCTGGATTTCATGGTGGAGCGGACCTACCCCGAGAATGAAGGCCTGCAGGGACGGGTCGGGAATCCGAGAGATCGCGTCGACAAGAAGGTGGATCTGCTTTTCTTCCGACAAGCGAGCCACGCAGAGGATGATCGGACGGTTCAAAGCCAACCCGAGTGCACGTCGCGCCGTTTCCCGATCCCGGTATAAAAATTTTCCCGGATCGATGCCATTGTGGATCACCTTGATTCGTTCGGGAGCCACGCCGAAGCTGGCGATGAGGATCTGACGGAGTTCCTCGCTCACCGCTATGACCAAGTCCGTGAGTTCGAGTGCCTCCCGGCATTTCGGAGTGGCCAGCCCCCTGATCCCCATGCCGAGGGAGGCGTGTCCGTGAATCGTTACTGCGGTCTTAGCTCCGATCGTTCGTGCCACCTTGGCGGCGGCGTAGCCGTCGGGATAAAGCCAGTGGGAGTGAAGGATATCGGGTCGGAAGTCTTCGCGGGCCAAGTCATCAAGGATCCCTCCCAAAGCCTTCTGGTAGGTGATCCAGCGCATGTTTTTCATTACCTTGGGCAGGGCCAGATAGCGAGGATGGTAAACGAAGGTTCCTTGGCGGATCGCAAACGGGGGGATTTCGCCTTGAGGGCGAAGAATGGGGAACCACGAGATCGGAGCCGCTACCCGAATTTCCTCCAGGTTGCGGATGGCGGAAGTTAGCTCAGCTACAAAAACCCCCTTGAAGGGTTCGACCTGGTTCGGATAGAGGTGGCTTACGGTCAGGACCTTCATTTCCCTGTGAAAGCCCTGTCGCGGGCAGCTTCAGAAAATACGAGGGAAGATTGAGAAGGAGCGACGAAGGGAACGCGGCCTGTTTTCTGCCGGATTAACACCGGTTCGAATGGATGGAGAGCGGGACGGAGCATCACTGGGAAGTTCCAGAAGGAAAGCGGGGTGGTCAAGGTGGTTTCCGGCCCAACTTGTGACTGAAGCTTCGCACTGGCGGCAAGTGGCTCGAAACGGGGGCAAGATTCTCATGGAAAACTGCCAGAAAAACCCTTAAGAGGTCCGGGCGGGGCAACGGGAACCGGTGTCTGCATGCCCTGCGGTCAATGTGGTTCAACAGCTTCAGTTTCTGGCTCTTCCTAGCGGTGGTTCTGCTTGTCTACCACCGTCTCGGACATCGTCTCCAGAATCGGTTTCTTCTTCTCGCCAGCTACTTCTTTTACGGGTGCTGGGACTGGCGCTTTCTCTTCCTCATCCTTTTCACGACGGCGTTTGATTTCTTCGCGGCTCGGCGGATCGAGGCGAGCGCCGATGCAACGGTGCGAAAATACTGGGTGACAGCCTCCCTCGTCGTCGAGCTGGGGGTGTTGGGAGTCTTCAAGTATTTCGGGTTCTTCCTGACAGAATTCAATCGAGTCCTTTCGGTTCTCGGACTCGAACACTGGGAACCCGGCTTTCGGCTCATCCTGCCGGTGGGGATCTCCTTCTACACCTTCCAGGCGCTCAGTTACACCATCGACGTCTACCGGGGGAGGACCACTCCGTGTCGGCATTTCCTCGACTTCGCCCTCTACATTTCCTTTTTTCCGCAGCTGGTGGCGGGTCCCATCGAGCGTTCCCATCACCTCCTTCCGCAGGTCGAGAATCCCCGTCCACGGGTCTCGGAGGCGCTGTTCCGGGAGGGCCTCTACCTCGTGATCACCGGGCTCTTTCTCAAGGTGGTCATCGCGGACAACATGGCGTGGCTCGCCAACTTCGTGTTCGATGCCAAGCCCGGCGAACTGAACGGAGCCGAGGTTCTCCTGGGGATCTACGCGTTTGCTTTCCAGATCTACGGAGATTTCGCCGGTTACAGCGCCATCGCCATCGGGGTTTCGAAATGGATGGGCTTCGATCTCATGGAGAACTTCCGGCGGCCCTATTTTGCGGCGAATCCGCGCGAGTTCTGGCAGCGTTGGCACATCAGTCTCTCAACCTGGCTGCGGGATTATCTCTACATTCCCCTGGGTGGGAACCGGGAAGGGGAGTGGAAAACGAGGCGGAATCTGATCCTCACGATGGTCCTTGGCGGTCTCTGGCACGGAGCCGCGTGGACCTTCGTGATCTGGGGAGCCATTCACGGAGTTTGGTTGGCGATCCATCGTCCTTGGTTCGCGCGCTCTCCGGGAGGAAACGGGCGGGGTGCGAGACTTCTTGGAATCGTCGTTACCTTTCACCTTGTGTGCCTCGGCTGGGTCTTTTTTCGCGCTGAATCATTCGGGGCCGCCATCGCGCTCCTTTCTTCGTTGGCGGCACCCTGGCAGTTTTCGGATTTCCTGACGACCGGCATTTGCCTGATGGTTTTTTTTCTCGGGCCTTGGCTTGCATTTGAGTTTTGGATGGAGAGGCAGAATGACTCCGCAAGACTGCTAGGACTGCCGTGGCCAATTCGAGTATTCGCGTATCTCTATGCTCTTCTCATGTTGTTGTTTTTCGCCGCTCCCAAGCCAGTGGAGTTCATCTATTTTCAATTCTGACAGAGTTCCTCGTTGAAAACGGAAAGTTTGGTTGTGGTTTCCCTGGTGGTCGCTTTGACGGCCCTCGAAGCGGTTTCCAGAGTGGTCGAGCCCCGGCTCTCGGCCGATGTCCGGCAGATGCTGGCCCAGAATGAAATTGCCGACCGCGTCCGAGAGGCCAAGAACGAGGATAGGGCATCCATCCTGGTGATCGGAAATTCATTGGCAAGGGCCTCAATCCTTCCCGACGAGATCGCGGTTGCTATCGATTCAACGGAGGGGAAGCCGCCGGAGGTTCTCTACATCACGCCGGATGCCAGCGGTATCAACGAATGGGCGGCGGCCTACCGCAAGGCTTTTGCGCCCGATCTTGGGGTCGAGCTTCCGGATCTGATCATCATCGTAGCGGGCCCATGGCACCTCGTGGATCATGCTGTCAGCAGTCCCGAGAAATTGTCGGCCTACCATGTGTCTTCTCGTGATCGATTGGATGTGGCCTGGAATTGGTTCTCCGACATCGGCGCTCGTTGTCGTTTTGCACTGGCGGGTGTCTCGCGCCTTTTCGCCAATCGGGAGAGGGTTCAACCTCTCCTGTTTTATGGTTGGGTGCCCGGATATGAAGTCACCGCTCAAAGACTGAACCAGACAAGCAGCTTACGAGCTGAGGACCGTTCCGGTCGAGATGAACCGGCGTCGGTTCGCCCCGCCGACACCACTTCAAGATTGGAACTGCTTCTTGATTCTCTCGGAGTGGAGCCGGAACAGGTTTTGATCGCGGCCGTACCCTTGCCAGAGCACTACAAACTGCCCGAATCGGTGGTATCCGTTGCGAGGGCGCGAGGGATCAATGTCTTCACCGAGGCCGCGGAGAAAGAATGGCCTGCTTCGGCGTTTCCGGACGGTTACCACATGTCTTCCGAAGCGGGGCGGGCATTCTCCAGGGAGCTCGAGAATTTCATCCGATCGCGCCAGAACGGAGGCTATCAGCCTTCGCGATAAACCCGGGGAAAGATACGAGATAGCAGCAGGCGTCGTTCTGCGGTCGTGAACGTGGCCAACAGCAGCAGGGGCAGCGACACGGCTCCGTAGAGCGCGCCGAGAAGCGAGAGGCGCAAATAGTCGGGAGCGAGATAGTCACCGAGCAGGCGTGCAAACAGGACGCCCAGAATCAGGTAGGGGATGGAGTGTCGAAGCAGGTGCGCCCAGAAACGGAAAAAACCGCAGTCGCAGCTGCGTGAAATCAGCCAGGGCACATATAGGCCGAAGAGGAGGAGGAGTTCCGTGGCGGTCGCGTAGACCACCCCCAGAAATCCGACCTTAATGACGAGCACGATGCTCAGAATCGCGTTGAAAGCGCCGCCCGTGAGACAGGCGATCGCGAGCCAGTGTTGCTTGTTCTGACTGTAGAAAAAGCTCCAAACGGGATATTGCGCAAGCATCACGCAGGTGGGAGCGGTGAGAATGATAAGAACTTGTCCGGACTCCGCAAAGGAAGGGCCGATCCATCGTTCGATGAACGGTGGTCCGAAAATTGCGATCCCCGCACCTCCGATGGCGGCGAAGGCGCTGCTGAAAGAGGTTGTCTTGAGGAAATTTCGCCGCAGCCCTTCACGGTCGTTCCTGCCATCGAGTTGGCTGAAGGCGGCCACGAAGTTTCCTCCGAAGATGGCATTGATGACGTCGGTGAAAAGCGAGAGGAAACGGGCTCCGATGGAATAGACCGGCACCTGCTGGATGCCGGAAAAGTGTCCGATGATGACGGGGTCGACTCCGTTGCGGAGTTGGTGGCCGAGGTTCGCCATCATCGCCGAAACGCTGTATCGAAGGAAAGGCGAGAGTTCGGCGGGGCGCCTCCGAACGAACGAAATGCCGTTCCGCGGATCGACTTTCCGGGCGAAGAATCGCAGCAATGCCTGATCGACGAGGTCCGTGAGGATGAAAATCACGAGGAGCGTTTTCAATCCGTGACCCAGGGATAAGAAGTAGATGAGGCAGCTTGATTGAATGACAGTCTTGAAGATGGCGATGAGTCCGATCAAGTCATAGCGGACATGGCTCTTGAGGATGACCTCATAGATTCTCGTCACAAACCGAAGTGCGGTAGCGAGACCAAGTGCGAGAATCAGCCAGCGCACTTCGAGCAGCACGGCATCCGCCGACAGCCAGAGCGGCACCAAGAAGGCCAGGGCCAGACTTGTCAAAGCCGCCGCCAGGGCGATTCGACCAAAGAGGTAATTCAGGGTGCGAACCGTTGCCTGGAACCGGTTCGGATCCCCGGAACCAATGGCTTGGCCCAGAAACCGGGTTCCCGAAAAGGAAACACCGAGATCGAGCAACTGCAGGTAGGCGATGATTGCCAGCGCGACAATCCAAAGCCCGTATTGCTCCTCTCCCAACCGATGCACCATCAGGGGAGTCGTGATGAACATTGCGGCGACCTTCAAGGTCTGCTCCAAAACACTGAGCGCCGAGCCTCGGATGAGTTTGCTGGCCAGGGACATCAATGGTTTGATCTGGTTTGTCAGTCGTTCTTCCACGCCGCGAGTGAAACGGATTGGAAGAGCCGGTCGGAAAAACGGCGACGGAGTTGTTTCGGAAGCGCGCCGACCAGCGCTTCGACGCCGTCATGGGCCAGGTTGAGCGGCGTATTTCGGAGAAGGCGACCTTTCCGGTGAATCGCAGTCCGGCCGAAGCCGTGGCGTTTCAAGAGGCTTCGCATCTCCCGGTAGCTCCATTCGTGGAAATGGAAACCATCGAGGGTATCGCCGAAGTGGACGGAGACATCGTGCGGGCCGGAGAAGCGATGGGGGGTGTCGAACACATAGACACCGCCGGGTTTGAGGAGGCGGCGAACCATTTCAAAGTGGGGATCCACGTCGTCGGGATGGAGGTGCTCAAGGAACTGGTAGCTGAAAGCGATGTCGGCGCA
>JAGRPC010000087.1:0-2740 GCA_020439925.1 Verrucomicrobiia bacterium
CTGAAAGGTTTCGATATGCATGAGAGCCTCTCCGGATAGCGGTACACACGGGAGAGGCCGCTGGCAAGGACCGGTAAAGACCGGGGACCGTCACTCGATCTGGATCTCGATGGCCTCGGTCTTGGTGAACTTGGTCCGCTCCTCGCGCCCCCGATTCAGCGAGAACCAGTAGCTTTCCCACGGTTCGATGTCGGCCCGGCCGGCCCCGCCATTGAGGAAGATCTTGCTGCTGGTGGTGCGGGCATGGAACTTCCGGGGACCGAAGGAGGGCCCCTGCACGACCACATCGCGGATCCCCGTGGGCATCTGGCGGATGAGTTCGTGGTACTTCCGGGTGTTGTAACCCATGTCGAAGCCGGAGATCGACCACTGCTTGATGAAGCGATCGCGTTCGCCACGCGGCAGGTTGAAGATGACCTCGTTCGCCTTCACGGCTTCGCGCACCTGATCGAGCTTCAGTCCCTCGGCGGGGAAGTCGAATCCGTAGTAGCGGTCCTTGTTCTCGGTGGCGAGCGCCGGAACACGGAAGTAGATGTGGGCGGAATCGTAGGTACCGTCTTTCGGCGGATCCGCGACGTAGGTCGCGTTCATTCCCTTGCGACCGAGGTAGAGGTGGACACGGAACTTCAACTCATCCTCAAGCACCATTTTCCAGATGATTTCCTTGCCGTCGAAGCTGGGGGGTTCCTCAAGGCGCAGGAACTTGCGGGTGCGAAGGCGATAGCGCGGATCGGGGTGATCCGGAATCTCCTTCCAGCTGTGGTAGTAGAAGGTGATCGGATTCTGGATGTACTGCCCCTCGGCGTTCTTCAGGAAAATCTCCACCCGCGCCTCGGGCCCATAGAAAATGGCATCATACTCCGGCTCGGAGAGGCGGTGGATTTCCGTCCAGTTCGCGTTCGGCTTGAAGGCATAGAAAGGCTTGTCTGAGATTTCGGTGCGGGGAGTCGCCAGTTTCACGTTCATGCTCGCGAGGGCGGCGATATCGGCCTCGCGATTGTCCTTCATCAGGGAAGTGACCTCAGTCTCCTCGGTTCCCCGAAGCAGGGACACGAGAGCGGGCATCTGCCGGCCGAGAGTCTTGTTGGCCACCTTCTTGGTCATCACATCGAGGAAATCGGTGCTCTTCTCTGCCGGCTGCACGTAGGTGCGGATCTTGCGACGGCCGAGCTTCTGGCCCAGTTCGGCGGCGATGTCCTCGTCGATGAAGTCCTCGAAGTCGGAGAAGATGTAGAGCGAGTCGATCTTCTCCTCCATCAGCATGTTCACCGCCGAGATCGTGCTGCTGCCTTCCCAGCGAGCCACAGTGAGGAACTGGTTGGGGCGTGTCTTGAAGGTCTCGATGAGCCGGTCGACATAACGTTGGGGCGCCTTCCGGGGAAGATCGTGCCAAAGGAACCAGTAGGGAGTGCGAGTCTTGTAGACGGGGTCGTAGGCAACCACCTCTTCGGGAACAATGAGTCGGACTTCACCCTCACGGTTATCGTTCGAAATCAACATATTGCGAACATAGACAACCGGAGAGTCCTTGAAATTCTTGTCCACTTCCCTCACCACCACCGGAAGGAACTCGGCCATCGATCCCGACACATCGAGAATGACACCGAGGACCTCGCCCTCCATGGGTTGGCCGAACATCATCTTCGAAGCCGTCGAGGTGGGCATACCCAGGCTCATCGAGGGATTGAACTGCATTCCCGTCTGCACGGCCATGTCCGCCACGGGCACGTCGACACTCGAAACGGAAAAGGAAGAGGTCGCGTTCACCGAGATGATGTCAGCGATCGAGGAGTTTACCGCCGTGGTCGGCTCCAGCGTCGGCTTGTCCATCTTCACGTTTTCGATCATCTCCTCTTGCTGCTGGGTGGCCGACGAGGCGACAATCTGGGGAGGAACGCGAGGCGGTGTCTGGGTCACGTAAAGGGTGAGGGCAACAAAGATGCCGATGTGAACGAGCACCGTGATCGTCAGTGAATTGAACTTGTCGCGGCGGATCGTGGCCTCACGCCGTTGCTTGGCCGCCTCCTCTGCCTCCTTGAGAGCTTCCATCTCGTGATTCGAGAAGGCCACCTTCGGCAGGGTGATGGGAGTATCGGCAACTCCTTCCGCGGCCTTTCGCACGAGGGGAGCGGAGGCCTTGGCGGATGAGGCCTGAAGGGCGGAGGCATCCTCGTCGTCCACATCTTCCGCGGTGAGGGCGACAGGGATCTGAGGAGCCAGTGAAGCGAGTTCCGCCTGGTAGGACTTGGCGGGAGCGAAATCCGGGTCGATCTCGAGGGCCGTGGCGACGAGGGATCCTGCCTGCTCGATCGCACCAACAGCCGCGTAGGTTTTTGCGGCAGCGAGCCACGGTGCCGCCTCGTGGGGTATCGCTTCGCCCTGATTGACGACCTCGACGGCGGCTTCGTGACGCCCCTCGGCCATGAGAGCCTGGACAAGGGCGAGACGGCGCTCCCAGTTGGTCGGGTCAGCGGCCAGCGATTGGGTGAGATCGGGAATGCTCATGGTCGTGTCGGTTCGAAAAAGATGGGATGAGGACTATTTCCAAATTCCTTGGCATTAGCGAGCCGAAATTGTGACAACAATCGGTTTCGGGCTCCCGCATGTGCGCTTCCTGCAGCGGCGAGGGCTTTTCCGGCCACTGACTCCTGCCTTGGGTTAAAGAGGGTGAACCCTACTGCCCGATCGACCGTGATCCAGGAGGAAGCCGAAGGGGGGAATTGAACCCCCGACCCACGCA
>JAGRPC010000087.1:2749-13792 GCA_020439925.1 Verrucomicrobiia bacterium
TGCGTTGCTCTACCCCTGAGCTACTCCGGCACGATGCCCCATCCCGAGAAGACGGGCGGGAAAAATAACCGAGGGCGCCGCGGTGTCAACGACGTCGATGGGTAGCGGGAATGGAGTTTCCGGAGTATTTTACCCGAATCCGACGTTTCCCGGGTCACAAAAGCCCGGTTGGCGGCAAGATCCCAGAGAAGGGGCCATGACTTCCGAAGACCGGGAACATTTTATCGAACAAGTTCGCACCTACCATGCCGGGCTGCGTGGTTTTGTGCGATCTCTGGGTGTGGACCCTCTCTGGGTTGACGATGTTGCCCAGGAAGCCTTCATCGTTGCCTACAACCGACTCGACGAGTTTGAAAGAGGTCGCGATTTTGGAGCCTGGCTCCGGGGTATCGCCCGGAACCTGGTCATCAATGAGCGCCGCAAGGACGCCAGACGCAAGCGCATCCTCTCGGATAACCTGACCGATGTCCTCCTCTCCTCATCGTCTGCGAGCGATCACGAGCCAGAAGAAATGGGCGACGACGCTCTCGCCCGTCTCAATGCGCTCAAGGAATGCGTTCGCGGCCTTCCGGAAAAGAGCCTCCGACTTCTGAAATGCCGATACGAAGAGGAACAATCCGCCCAGGACATCGCCGAGGAGTTTGCCATGAACCCGCCTGCGGTTCGCAAGGCGCTTGAACGCCTCCGCACCTCGCTGCGCGAGTGCATGGAGCAAAGAATCAGGCTCACGCCCGCCCACGGCTAACCATCATGAAACCGATTCCGACAGAGGATGATCTCATTCGGCAGCTTCTCCACGGGGAAGCCTGTGAATCGGTTTTTGCCGATCTCTCGAAGAAAGCCTCGGAGAATCCCGGGCTCGCCTCCCGCCTCGCCAACGAACTCGGATTCTCCGAGCTTTTGCGCCAGGCCCTTGGCTCGACCGACACCGATCCCGTCACGGAGTTTGAAGCGGCTCTCGAGGGGAGGTCACTTCCAATCGAGGAATTGCTCCATCGTGTTCACGAGGGTTCGGTGAACCGTCACGAATGCGATCAGGTCGTGAAGGCACTCTGGTCAGACCCGGAAGCGGCACGGAATCTGCGTCGATCCCTCGTCGAAGACGAATGGCTGAGACAGGCCGTGTCGGAGTCAAAGGGGGAAACGGCGTTCATCGAATCCCTCGAAACCCGGATGTGGGCGGAGACCCGCCAAGATCATTTTGTCGAGGACTTTGCGCTCCGCCTCGAGCGAGAGATTCCTGCGGAAGTCCCTGGATCCGAAGAAGACAAGATCATCCCCTTCCCCGGCGGATGGGGGTTCAGCCTCTTCAAGCTCGGCGCCGCCGCTGCCGCGATTGCTTTGGGGGCCTTCCTCGCCGCCGAATTGGCTGCGGGTCGTCTCGCGTCCTCTGGGGTGGCTGGTTCCATCGTCAATTCCACTTCTGATGCGGTCTGGACAAGCGGCGCATCTCCTCGCCAGGACGGCACGCTGCGCCCAGGGATTTACGAGCTCAAGAGCGGGGTGGTCTCGCTCAAGCTCAACGGAGGAGGAGAACTTTCGGTCGAAGGACCCGCTAGATTTGAAGTGGGCGAAGATGCCTCTGCGGAAGTCCATGCAGGGATCGCCCTTGCCCGCCTGCCCGAAGGAGAAAACCGCTCCGAAGCCCGGCGCCAGGCCACAAAACTCAAGTCTCGGGGCCTTAGTGTTTCCGAACCGGCTCGTCTCATCGGCATCGATGCCCGGGAAGAGCAGGCTACCGAAGCCGTGGTCTTCAACGGTGACGGCGGGATCTGCCTGGGTGCCAGCGGAAAATGTCGCGACCTTTCCGAATTCGAAGCGGTCAAGGTCGACCATCTTCGCGACCGGCTCGTCGATGTCCCCTACAACCCGCGCGCCTTCTCGAAAGCCTGGGAACTTCTCGCCGGTGTCGAAGACAAGCTCGGCCCGGTGCGTGTGGAACTGCCCGGTTCGGTGATTTCCGCAGCTGGGGGAGTGGCAGGCGAGGTGCAGGTCTTCGTGGAGAACGATACCTTCGAAACCGCGGGCACGATGGAAGTGGATCGCGTCGTGGCCGGAGAATTTGCGGTGGCCGGAGAGAACCCCGGCGAATCCCTGGAAACGCGCGGACCCATGAGGAGTTATCTCCTCCAGTTGACTCCCTCCGGGGCCGGTGAGTCGTCCGACGAGGTGGAAACCTCCCTGACTTTCGCCCATCCTGTCGTCGGGGTGATTTTTTCCAGCGACCGGCTCGAGAATTCCGATGCCACCGTCGGCACGAATGTTGTTTCGATCGAAGGAGACTCGCTTCGCCGGGGGCTGGAGTCGGGCGAGGATGAAATTCTCCTGAGCGAAGACCGACGAACCCTCAACCTCCGGTTCCGGGGAGGAGAGGGCAAGGCGGAACAGGTGAGAGTTCTCGTCGCGCTCAACTGAAGGGAAGCAGTCCCCGCTCCAGAGCCGGCTCACGCTTGTGACCGTTCCGCTTTCAGAAGCAAGGCAATCGCCTCGGCCGCCGCGGTGAACCCAAAACTACCCGTGACCGGAGTCGCCGTCCCGAAGCCAGTCTCACAGTTCAGCCGAAGATGGCTACCGGGTTCGGGATCCGTGCGAATCGACCCGTCCGACCAGGGGTAGCGGGCATTTTCGACGCTGAAAACCGCTCGGGCACTGAAAGGTGCTTTTGTCGACTCGTGAGGGTAACCGTGGGAACGGCGCAATTCCTTCCGCACGAGACGAAGGAGGCGGTCATTCGTCGCAAAAGCAAGGTCATCGGTGCGGATGGCAGCCGGATCACATTTCCCTCCGGCTCCCCCGCAGACCACGAGAGGAAGCCCACGATCCCGGCAGGTCACAACGAGAAGAGCCTTTAATTTCACGTCATCAATCCCGTCCACGACAACATCGTAATCCACCTCAAGCAGGGAACGGGCGTTCGATGGGGTGAAGAAGGAAAGAATCTCCTCCACCTCGATCTCCGGAGAAATGAATCGAAGCCGCTCCGCGATCACCGAAACCTTGGGGCGCCCATACGCTCCCGTCAGCGCAGGAAGCTGGCGGTTGGTGTTGGTGACACAGACTTCATCCGGGTCAATCAGGGTGAGCTGTCCAACCCCGCTGCGGGCGAGAGCCTCCGCCGTCCATGAGCCCACTCCGCCCGTCCCGACCACGGCGATTCTGGCGGCTTGAAGCTTCTCAAGAGCCCCGGAACCGTAGAGGCGGGCCAGACCGGAAAAGCGGTCGAGGTAGTCACTGGAAAGGGTAGCAGGCAAGGGCGAACCTTGCGCCTGAGGAACGCACGTTGCAAGTTCCCGGCAGGCAAAACTTCCCACCCCCTCTTCTTCAGCTCCCCATGAAATGGCAGATTCTGGCAATCGGAAAACCTTCCCTCGGCTACGCCAGGAGCGGGGTCGAGGAATACCGGAAACGACTCACGAGGTATGCAACGGTCGATCTGTCCGCCGATGGCAAGGACGCGGGAGCTGAGAAAAACGCGGGAGCGCAACTTGCGGCGAGCGAAGGCGCGCTTCGGATCGTCCTCGACGAGAGGGGGGACTCCTGGACTACGTTGGAATTTACCTCACGGGTCAGGGGCTGGCAGCTCGACGGGGTGAAGCGGATCGCGATTCTCATTGGAGGGGCCGATGGCCATGCCCCTGAAGTGCGGTCGGCTGCCGATCACGTCGTCTCCCTCAGCGCCTTCACTCTCCAGCACGAGCTCGCCCTGGTGGTGCTTCTTGAGCAGATTTACCGCGTCCATACCATCCTGAAAGGAGAACCTTACCATCGCTGAGCCAAGAGGAGATTCCGGCCCTGGTCGTCGGGAAACTGTCCCCGCCACCCCGTTGAGATGAAGATTGGCTCCCGGTCGTTGATATGGTAAAGTTTGCGCACTTATGATCTCTCCAGACGATATCGGGGAACGCCGTCCGGCCAACCACACCGCGACTATTGCCCTCAGCATCGCGGCGGTGCTGCTCCTTGTCGTCGGCGCCATGAGTTACCGCCAGTATGTGCGGGACTCCCTCGAAAAGGAGTTCGCGGAGAAAGAGGCGAGAATGATGCAACTCCATGGTGGCGGTCCGATGAGTTCTGCCCTTCAACCAGCAGGCGCTCAGCCCGCATCTTCCGGGGGCCCGGCCGGTATCCCTTCCGGGACGACGGTACTTTATGATGCCCAGGGAAATCCCGTCTACCTCACGGGAGCCCCCCCTTCAACCGCCAATCCATCGTCACCACTCGCCGATGCGGCCCAGAGGGTCGAGTCTTCCCTCCCCTCCCCCGTGGATCCCGACATCAACCGTTTCCAGCAATCTCTCGCACAGGCCCGGCAGCAGTCGGAAACCACCGAGCAGCGCTTTAACCAGCTGGCCGCGAACGAAGCGCCCGCGGGTTCCTTCAACGGAGCTGGTTCCGCTCCGGGAACCTATCAGAGCCCGCTGGATTCCGGATCGGGTGCGGAAATCACCTCGGAACTTCCGGACTTCCTCCGGAATGCGGTCAATGATCCCCCCGGTGGCAATCCCGAGGTCGAAGCGCGCATGCAACGCATGCGTTCACAGGTCATGGCGGCACCTTCTCTCGCCAAGGTCACCAGTTACGACAAGGACTGGGGGATCGTCACTTTCAATGCCGGTGCCAACCAGGGCGTCCAGAAGGATCAGCGTTTCGCGGTCAGGCGGGGGGCCGAGATTCTGGGCTGGATCAAAGTGGACCAAGTCGAGGATGCTCAGTCGATCGCCATCCTCGTCACGAAGAATCGCAGCGATGACACCGCGCTGAAGCCGGAAGTGGGCGACGACCTGATCGATTTCGAACTCTTCTGACCCGGCGGAAAACACGAGCCGGATCGCAAACTTCAGCTTCTCAGGGCCACACCTGTGGCGGAGAGACGTTCGAGAGACTCACGCAGGACGTCGACGGTGTAGGGCTTCTGCAGGAATCCAATCACTGGGATGTCCCCCAATCCGTGGTCCACGGGCCGGTCTCCGTATCCACTGGTCAGAAGGATACCGAGATCCGGATGACGATGATGGAGCTCCCTCGCCAAGTCCCAACCCGAGACCCCCTCGGGCATGACGATGTCAGAGACTACGAGGGAAACTTCCTCCCGGATCTCGGGCCACATCTCGAGAGCCTCCCTCCCGGTGACCGCCTCGATCACCGAACAGCCGAGCACCTCAAGCAACTTGCGGACCAGCTTTCTCACCGCCATCTCATCTTCCACGAGAAGAATCGTGGCCCCTTCGAGAGGGGACACGGAATCTCCGCAAGCGAACGAAGCCGACCTTCGATGCCGCGAAGAACGGGACAACTGTCCCGACGCCACCGGGATCGAAATACAGATCCGGTTCCCTGGTCCCTTCCCTTCCGCCAGGCCGATCGATCCTCCCAGATCCGCGACGGTTGAGCCGAGGAGATAAAGGGCCGGGTTGGCCAGAGCCTCTTCGCATTCCGGCGAAAGAGGCTGTTTCAAAAGCCAGCCCAGTGACGAGGCATGACGGGGGGCTCCCTCGTCCGCAACATAGAGACAGGGGCCGACTGCGTCCGGTATGGAAACTCTCTCTCCATGGTTGTCCGAGAGTGGACATCTCGTTCCCACAATGATCCTGCCACCCCGAGGCATCGCGTCCCGTGCGTTCACCATCAGGAGGAGGACAAGCTCCTGGAGCAAACTGCCGTTGATCTGCACCGGCAGGGCTCCGGGAGCCAAGTCCAATTCCAGTTCGGACTCACTGTCGAGAATCCCGCACAAGAATCTGGCCGCGATCTCCACCGCGTGGTTGAGATCGCAACTCTCCATTTCGGAGGCAACCTGACGTCCTGACTCGAGCCATCTCGCTAACGCCGCCTCCGCATTTACCCCCTGATCGGTCAGGGAAGGCAAAGACCAACCGGTCCTTTCGGATCCCCTTCCCGAAGATTCCTGCAGTTCACAGGAAGACGTGAAACCTCCGCGAAACTGGCCGACCAGATCCCGGGAAAGGCGAAGCATTCCGGAGGAGCGGAAAGATTTGCGCAGCTGCGCAAGGATTTCCGCCCTCTGCTTTTCCTCCTGCTCACGAGTGAAGGCGGCAGCCGCGATGCCCCTTGCGGAGAGAAGCAACGAATGAAACCGATGCGTGCCGGACCGTCCATGCAGGTTTCGATAGCCAACACAAATCACCCCGCTCAAGGCCGCACCGGGGTCGTGTACCGAAGCGGCAACGACCCATGGAAACTCCGTTTCGACAGGGTCCAGATCGAGAAAAAACACCCCGGATCCGTTTTGCCCCTCCCTCAGCTCCCCCAAGGCTCGTCGCAAGGGTCCTCCGAGAGCACGAGCGCGGAAAGAATGTGCGCTCCCAGACCCACCGGCGGAGTGCATGCCCGTGATATCGAGCCTGGAATCCAGCCTCACGAGCTGGACCGCGTCCGCCCTGAGAGACTTTTGGAGCACCGCGAGAAGGGACCGGAGGTCGGGATTCTCCTGAAGCAAATTGACTCCACCGAGAAAGTCCCGCAGGCGGGTCTCCCCTTCGACCATTTCCTTCTCCATTCGCTCGAGCAGGGTGCGGGAACGATGCGGAGGAGTGATCAGTTCGACTATACCAGAGATCAAGACTTTGCCGTCCCGCTCGACTCGTTTCGCGGTGTGCCGGAGGCGGATCCAGTTGCCCTGGCGGTTGGAATTGAAGCGGTAGTCGATCGTCGTCGAAACGCTCGAATTCTCCCAGTCCTGGTCAAGAAACTCCGAAAAGACCACTTGGTCGCGTGGATGAATACGCATCAACCAATCCGTGAGAGTGCCGCCCTGCAGAAAACCATGGGTTGAAAGCTGGTCGTCGGTCGGTCTCCACTCCCAGAAGGAAAAGGCACCAGCGCTGAAAAGTTCAAGAACCTCGCCCGCCAATCCTCTCTCCTGAATCATCGATCCATCGCCGGCAGCCGCGGAAGGATCCGGTCCTTCGCTTGATTCTCCCGAGAAGGAGGGCGGGACAAAGCCGTCAGGGATGGAGGAAGAAAGCGCCAAAATTAACTATAATTTTCATAAATGTAATGCTTCCGGGGGCCTGCGCAAGCCGGAAAAGTTGCGGCTTCCGAATCTTCCCGGAACGGCAAAACGCGATCTCTCGGAATAGGACCGAACGTCCTCTTCCCTGAAAAGGCATGGAGCCGGTCTTTCCTCCGGAACAACCACAAATCTTGAGTTCCCTCCGACACAGCGAGCAGTGACCGACTGCCGTGACTCACGGAAGGAAACGCAACTCAACGTCCGCCCTGCCGGATTTCGGATCCTTCGAAATAGATTCGGATCCGGTAGGTGGTGTTGGGGCGGAATTCGATCTCCCCGGTGTGAACGTTGACTCGCTCGGGAATCTTCGAGAGCTGCTTGTCCACCACCGCGTGATAACCCCGGTCTGAAAAGACGTCGATCAACATGGCCAGCGCCAGCGGATCCGCCAGCACTTCATCCTCGTTGTTGATCACGGCACGGCCGGAAATGGCGTGGCGCTGGATGATGGGAATGAACTTCGACTGGATCAGGGTGACGACGCGCCCGAAGAGATCCCGGTGTTCCCGAGCGTATCCATCGAGCCTCCGGACCAGTTCCTGGCGGGCATGAACAACGATCTCGTGGGCCAGGGGAATGTCGCGCACCATTTCGAAGGTGGCGGGCTCGAGTTCGAGGGAGCTCTGGTATTGCAGTTCCTTCAGGATGTTCTGTTCCACTTCCGAGACGCTGCCCTGGGCGTTGACGAGGTGATAGAAAAAGACCTCCCGCAGCGACTGCAGCGCGTCCCAGGTGCTTTCCTTGAAGACCCGGTAACGATGCTTGGCCGCCTCCACATCGAGATCCGTGGGACGCAGTTCCTGCAATTCTCCGACACCCGAGGAGAGAACCTCCTCGTTGTGCCTCGCGATCTGCCGCCCGCGGAAGAGCTGGCGGTCCACGCTCGTCTTTTCGTCAACGAACAGCACCATCACGTGAATCGTGGGGCGGCGGAAATGCGCGGCGAGCGGGGTATCGGCATACTTCCGGTGGAGGGCTCCGATCTTTTTGACGAGCAGTTTCATGCACTCCACCTGCACCTTAGTTCGCGGAAACCCGTCGAGGACGGCGCCGTCGCGAAACTCGGGCTCGAGCATCTTTCGGATGAGGATCGCCATCACTTCACGGTCCCCGACCAGCATTCCCTTGTCCTTGAGCGCCCGGGCCTCGGGACTGTCGAGAAGGGAACTGACGACGATGGGCGGGCAGGTGAAACCCCGCGCCTTCATGATGAAGCCCGTGTTGGTCCCCTTTCCTGATCCGGGAGCCCCGCCAAGCAGGATGATTTCCTTGGGAAAGCGCAGGTTCTCGAGTCCGATGTCCTCTACAAGCCCCTTCCATACCGAGGAGAAAATCACCTGGGCGTCCTTGATCTCCACTTCCGCAAGGCTGGCTACCGCCTCGCCGTCTGACTCGGGCTCGTTCATTCCAAGCCCTTGCCTGCTTTTCTGCCAACCTGCAAGCCCGAATGCCGGGACTACCGAAAGACGCGACCTTCCTTGCCCCCCGGCAGCGCCCCGGCACCCTCATTTTTCCACGGGCGGCAAACCGTCAAGGACCTGGTCGAGGTAGGTTTTGACCACGGATGGAATGGTTTCAAAGCCGGCGACCGAACGCGGCTGACCGAGGGCATGTCGCATCGCGTTGTGCATAAGGTAGCGCCCCGTGACGACGTTCATGTGGATGTCGTCGCGATAGAGGTCCTCGATCTGCGAAAAGGGAGACTTCTTCGCGGCGATGTCATCCGCAACCCGGGCGAGGAGTTCCTGTGCCCGGGTCTGCCGGAACACGCGATCCGGATGAAGTTCCCTCAACTTGGCGATCACGGCATCGAGGTAGGCGCGACTGTGCTGCATCTTCCCTTCCGCCGATGATGCGGAGTACTCTTCGGCCCGCGACTTTGAACGCGCCCAGCCGGAATGAATCACGAAGACCGCCTTCGGCTGCATCCGTACAAATTCGGAGAGCACCGCGACATCTTCCTCGAGCATACTCCCGTAGTGGACCTGGACGGAGATGAAATCGTATTGCTTCGCCTTGAAAGCCTCAGGCCAGATTGTCGAGTTCTTCACGCAGGGCTCTCCGGGATTCTCGTAGATGTAGGGCAGGCTCTTGCCGCAATCGACGTGCCACTGCACGTCTCCATCCAGTTTCGATGGCACCGTGTCCTGGGTGAGTGAATTGCCTATCAGGTAGAACGACCGCGTTTCCTCCGCCCGAATCGAGAGGCAGGTGAACGCAGCAAGAATCAGCACCGGGATGCAAGAGGGTCGGGTCATGGATCAAACCCTATTGGGTGCGCGGGAGTCTGGCCATCGCATGATCCCGCCTTGGCTTGACCACAAAAGAAATCGTCCGCGGAGCTTCAGGACTGCTACACTCTCCGCCCGATGAAAAGCGTCCCCCTTCTCCACCTCGCCCTGCTTGCTTTCTTCTCTCCCCCGGTTCTCGCGGCGCCAGATCCCGCGCCCGAGGGATTTCGCTCGCTTTTCAACGGAAAGGACCTCGGCAGTTGGGTTGTCCCAGAGGGCGACAACGGGCACTGGAAAGTGCTGGACGGCGTGATCGACTATGACGCCCAGTCCGAAGCGAGCGGCGAAAAGCATCTTTGGTCCGAGGAGGAATTCGGGGATTTCGAGCTCAGGATCGACTGGCGCATCAAGGAGACGACGGGCTTTTACGATGTGCCGTATGTGCTCCCCGACGGCAGCACGGTGAAGGGCCCCGACGGAAAGAACCTGACCCATCCCATGCCGAATGCCGATTCCGGCATCTATCTGCGGGGAATGTCAAAATACCAGCTCAACATCTGGTGCTGGCCGATCGGGTCGGGCGAGGTCTACGGAATCCGCAACAACGAGACCCTGCCCCAGGAAATCCGGGCCGGTGTCACGCCAAAACTCAAGGCCGATCACCCCATCGGTCACTGGAACACCTTCGTCATCACCATGAAAGGCGATCGCCTCACGGTGGTTCTCAACGGCCACACCATCATCGAGAACGCCCTCCTCCCGGACGTCCCGGAAAAAGGCCGCATCGCTCTCCAGCACCACGGGGGGAAAAAACCGGACGGCACCTGGTCCCCCGCCTCCAGCCTCGTGCAGTTCCGTAATATCTTCATCAAACCCCTTTGATTCGCATGAAACGGCTTCTCTGCCTCCTTTCCACCTCTCTTGTCCTTCCCCTCGGAGCGCAGGAGACGACCGAAAAAAACGAGACTCCTGCCGGGCATTCCTACCACGGCGAGGTCTTCAACGAAGGCCCCCGCCAGGCCGCCGTTCTCATCCCCGGCACCGGTGAAGTCCACCTCGAAGTCACGACGAAGTCGGAAGAAGCCCGGAAGTTTTTTGCCCAGGGCGTCGGACAGCTTCACGGCTACTGGTTCTTCGAGGCCGAGCGCAGTTTCCGCCAGGCCGCCAAACTCGACCCCGAAGCGGCCATGTTCTACTGGGGCATGGCCATGGCGAACTTCAAGAACGACACCCGCGGGAAGAACTTCATCGACGAGGCAGTGGAGCGGAAGGCACAGGCCTCCGAGCGCGAAAAACTCTGGATCGACGGACTCGCCGCCTACTTCAAGGACCCCAAGACCGACGCGAAGAAGCGCCTTCGTGACTACGTGCGTTCTCTCGAGAAGATCCTCGAGAAATACCCGGACGAAGTCGAGGCCGAGGCCTTCCTCCTCCACCAGGTCTTCTACAACAGCGGCAAGGACCTGCCTGTCTCAAGCCACTACGCGATGAACCTGCTGGCCGAGAAGATCCTCGCCCGATACCCCCGTCACCCCGCCAACCACTTCCAGATTCATCTCTGGGACGGCACCGATCCGTCGAAGGCTCTCAAGGCCGCGGCCAATTGCGGACCCGCCGCCCCGGGCATCGCCCACATGTGGCACATGCCGGGCCACACCTATTCCAAGCTCCAGCGTTACACCGACGCCGTCTGGCAGCAGGAGGCGTCGGCCCGAGTCGATCATGCCCACATGATCCGTTATCACATCGTGCCGGACCAGATCCACAACTTCGCGCACA
>JAGRPC010000088.1 GCA_020439925.1 Verrucomicrobiia bacterium
CCGCCGAAATTGTTGGCGGGGAAGCCCATCACGACGAGCCCCTTGTCGGCGTACTTTGCGTAGACCGACTGGAGCGGATCATACTGCGGCGTGGCACCGCACTGGGAGGCGACATTGACGATAAGGAGAACCTTACCCTTGAAACCGGAGAGGTCGACTTCCTCTCCCTTGATGTTCTTGACCTTGAAGTCGTGGACGGTGTCTGCGGCGAACAGGGGCATGGAGGCGAGGGCGAGGGCGGCAAGGAGGGTTCGTTTCATGATCAAAGAAGCTTGATGGGTTTACGTCGGGCAGGTTACGCTCGGGACTTTCGATCAGTTGCGAAGGTTCATGTAACCGCCATCGATGTTGAAAGTCTGAGCGGTGATGTAGGAGGCGTCCTCGCTGCAGAGATAAAGAGCCAGCTTGGCGATCTCTTCGGGACGCGCCATCCGGCCGATCGGCTGGACCTTGGAGAGCTTTTCAAACATCTCGTCTCTCGTGTCCGGATAGTTTTTCGCGAGGTAACCGTCGACAAAGGGCGTGTGAACACGGGCCGGGCAGATTGCATTGCAGCGGATTCCGTGCTGGAGGTAATCGGCGGCAACAGAGAGGGTCATCGTGTGGACCGCTCCCTTGCTCGCCGAGTAGGCGAAGCGATCCTTCAGTCCGGTGATCGCGGCGATGCTCGACATGTTGAGCACGACTCCACCCCCGCCTTCAACCATGAGTGGCAGGACCGACTGGAGGCAGAGGTAGACGCCTTTCACGTTCACCCGCATGACGCGGTCGAAATCATCCTCCCTCGTGTTCGTGGCCGTGCCGATATTGGCGATTCCCGCATTGTTGACGAGGATTCCCGGAAAGCCGAATTCCGCCCGGGCCGCCGCCACCGCTGCGCCCACCGATTCCGCATCGGAAACATCGCATCGGAAGAACGACGCCTTTCCTCCGGCTCCGGTGATCGCAGCGACAGTCTCAGAAGCGGAATTCTCGTCCAGATCGAAAATGGCAACGGGGGCTCCCGCACCCGCAAAGGTCTCACTGATGGCCCGGCCGATTCCCGAACCTCCCCCCGTTACAATCGCTGTCTTCTCAAGTTGAGGCATGTTGAATCGTGAACCGGATCAACGCGACCCGCAACGCGAATTGTATACCTTTTTCGACCGGCGATGGATCTGCATTTTCAAGCCTCGCCCAACTCAACGGCCCCTAACGCTCAAACCGGCTTTCTCAGAAGATGGTTTTGAGCCAATTAAGAAAGGCGGCAAGGCCTCCCGAAGACCCCGATCCGGTGGAGGCGCTGAGGGACGCAGTCGTTCCGGCCACCGAAACCGTTGTCGTATTACTCGCGTTGGGATCAAGAGTGGAACCCGCCACAACCGTGCTGCTCTGCACCGAAGCAGTTCCGTCAAGAAGGCTGTTGATCGTTCCGACCAAATCAACCAATCCGTTCGTACTTGCCTGAATATTACCGGAAGTTTCCGTGGTTGACGTGGAGTTGGCGGTCGTGCTACCTGCGGTCGCGTTGCCAATTGTCGCGAGGCTTCCCGCAGCCGTTGCAGCCACTGGCTGAGGCAGATAACCAAAGACTCTCGTTTGCTGCTCCCCGGAGAGCATACCCAGCGTCTTTGCAAGTCTTCGGCAGTATTCTTCGTAATCCTCGGGAGAATAACCGGAACTCATCGCACACTGCACGGCCAGAGCGGCAACGGAAGCATCGTTTTCACTGATCTGGGCCGACGCTGGCGAGACGAGGCCAACGAATAGAGCGATGCCGAAAAAAGCGGATACCATTTTCATAACAGGGAACTTACAAGGTTCACTGTATAGAAAATATGTTTTTTATGAAAAGGCAAGGATAATTTTCAATTTCTAGAATCAAAATTGCGTAAGTTCTCTCAATAATTAAGAATTCCTGAAAACCTTTCTGACTCAATGACCTATCTTTTCTCTTTTCCCGCATCCCGGATTTTCTAGGCTACGGTCTTCCCGCGTGATGAGCTTGGCGGCGCCTCAATTTCTTTTTCTGATTCCCGTCTGGGTTCTGCTGGGCTGGCGTTTCCGCACGCTCGAACTGTGGAAGCCGCTGCGAGTGTTTTTCCTGCTCCTGCTGACCCTCCTGCTTTGCGAACCCCAGATCGTGAGAAAGTCGGGAGGGATCGATCTCTGGGTGCTCCTGGACCGTTCTCGCTCGGCCCAGGACCTCATCGACGCGGGAGAATCCGAGTGGCGGACGCTCCTGGAACGATCCCGTCCGGGAGCAAACTACCATCTTCACTTTCTGGATTATGCGGGAGAAGTCAGTGCCGGAACGGGAAGTGAAGGCACCGTGTTTTCCGGAAACCGCGATCAGACACGGACTGGCCTGGCCCTGCTCGAGACGCTCGCGCGCGTCAATCCGGCCCGCCACAATCGGATTCTTCTTTTCACCGATGGCTACAGCACCGATCCCCTCACCCAGGCGTCGGCACGGCTTCTCGAAGCGGAAGTTCCTCTCGATTACCGGCTCGTGCGCGCTCCCGAGGCTCCGGACTATCGAGTGGTTTCCCTCGACATGCCCGAAAGAGCGCAGGTGGGAGAACCCTACCTCGTGGAAATCCGCGTGGCGGGAAACGCCGACGGATCGGTCCCCCTTCAGATCTTCCGCGGTGATACCCGGCTCCACGAAGGTGAACTTAAGGTGGAGAACGGCACGGCACTCTTCCGGTTCGCCGATCGCTCCCCCGAACCAGGAAGCCAACGCTATCAGGTGACCCTCTCTCCCGCGGAGGATGCCTATCCCGGCAACAATCGCCAGGAACGCTGGATCGAAATCGCTTCGGGTCCTCGGGTATTACTCGTGACGAACTACCAGGACGATCCCGTCGCCCCGGTGCTGAGGGCCCAGGGTTTCGAGGTCGAGGTCGTCCAGGAGCCCCTTACCCTGAAACCCGGACGGTTGACGGGCAGCCGCGCGGTGATCCTCAACAACGTCGCCGCCTACGAGCTACCAAACGATTTTCTTGGAGCCATCCCCTTCTTCGTGAGCGACCAGGGAGGAGGACTCCTCATGGCCGGAGGTCATCGCAGCTTCGGTTCGGGAGGATATTACGAATCCGCTCTCGATCCCCTCCTGCCTGTGACGATGGAGTTGAAAAGCGAGCATCGCAAACTCGGCGTGGCCATGGCCATCGTGATGGACCGCTCGGGGTCGATGGGCATGACCACCTCCAGCGGACACAGCAAGATGGAGCTGGCCAATGAGGGAGCCGCTCGGGCCGTGGAATTGCTCGGCAGTCTCGATGCGGTCACGGTTTTCGCCGTCGACAGCCAGGCGCACGAGATCGCCCCGTTGGTCAATGTCGGAAAGAGCCGGGGCGAACTGATCCACGAGATCCGTCGCATCCAGTCCATGGGGGGCGGCATTTTTGTTTTCGAAGGATTGCAGGCCGCCTGGAAACAGCTCCAGAACGCACCCCTGGGTCAACGCCACCTCATCCTTTTCAGCGACGCAGCCGACTCGGAGGAACCGGGTGAATACAAGACATTGATCCCGGAAATGCGGGCAGCAGCCACGACAGTGAGCGTGATCGGACTCGGAACGCGTTCCGATTCGGACGCCGCTCTCCTCGAGGACATCGCGAACCTCGG
>JAGRPC010000589.1 GCA_020439925.1 Verrucomicrobiia bacterium
GGAGCGTGCTCCCGCGAGCTGCCGCAACCGAAATTGATCCCCGAGATGAGAATTCCCGCCCCCGAGAACTTGGGATCGTTCAGGGGGTGATCCTTCAGGTTCCCGTCCTGGTCGTGCCGGACATCGTAGAAAAAATACTCGCCGAGGCCGTCGAAGGTGACGCACTTCATGAAACGGGCCGGAATGATGCGGTCCGTGTCGATGTCGGATCCGGGAACGTAGACGCCGCGACCGGCGACCGAGGTGATTTTTTCGAGGGGCATGGCAATCGGGTGTGAAGCAGACCCTTCGCCCCCGTCGTGGCCATTCTCAAGAAAAAAGGTCGCAGAGCAATGCCTTCAGGGACGGTCCTCGCAGCGGGACCGTCCTCGTCGCCCTCAGGCAGCGCCGACCCGTCGGCGACTTTTCGGGCGCCCCCTTTTGCCCGCGGGACAGCGCCCCCGAACCGCCCCGAGACCGGTGATATCAGCCAGGGGAAGGTCTCCTCGATTCCGCCCGCTCCGAGGGCCTGATAGACGCACGTTCGCCTCAAAATTCCTTGTCAGGACGGGAGTTTTTCGGGATTTTTCTGAAACGTGCCTTTCCTGATATCACTCGGGGAGGTCATACGAATAAAGACTGTTATCCAGAAATGATGCATTTCCTGCGTGTTCTTGCTTGTGGAGCGACGACCGCAATTGCGACGTCGTGCACCCACCTTGAGCCCATCAGTGTTTCACCCAGCGCATCCTCTCGGCACCTAGAATTGGATTTAGGCGGAGCTTTCCAAGAACAGAGGCGCTATCTCCTCACGGAGGAGGAGGTGATTCTGGAGATATATTCACCAAAGGAAGCCCAATCCGAGACAACCTATCCGTTGACGACCCAACGACGCTTGGCCATGACTCCCGTAGTTGCGCGTCAGGTCTGGGACTCCGTGGAAGATGCTTCCATTCAGACGTGGAAGGAAAAATACGAACCAAGTCAACTTGGTGCGTTCATTCATGATGGATCGCAATGGAAGGTCCAGTATTGGGACGGCGCTCGCCAACTGGTTCGCGTCGGTGATAATACCTATCCTGCGAGCGAACCTCGGGGTGCGCCCACCTTGGACTTGGAGAACGCATTTTACTCGTTGCTCGACGCTCTTGATGAAGCGATCAAATTATCGGATAACACGGGTCGGCAGGCAATGGCTTCGCCATCGCCTGCGACCTGACGTTCGTCCGGAAAGAGTTTGAGATCAGACCCCCGAATGAAGCTCCTCAGATTCCTCGCATTCGCGATCCCCATCCTGTTTCTCGGATCGTGTGCAGTGATGATCGCTCAGTGGGTCCAAAGTGTGAACCGTCCACCCGAGATCGCCGAGGGCGTCAAAAGCGTCGATTGGCTCCCTGCCGAAGCAACGGATATCAACTTCTGCCGTAGTTATGGATTCACGGCCTTCGAGTTCAAGATTAGTGAGGCGGGATTTCTCGAATGGGCTGCCACAGCCGCCCACCGAGATCGCGATTCCATCGAATACCAACCTGTTACCGATGTCTCTGAACCTACAGGGAAACGATTTTTCCCTATAGAACGATATAATAGCTACCGGGCGGGAGATCAGGATCTTCCCGAAGACTTTGATTATGATAAGCATCGTCGGGCCACCACAATAGAAATAACGAACGGACTACGGGGCGAGATGCGAAGGGGTAGTGCAGGAGGATACTCGATTGGCTACGACCGAGACACTGGCACAGCGTACTACCAGACGAACCCGCGATAACGTTTAAAACACCACGAAGACGAACATGACGGCGGACTCAAGGGCTTGCAGCCCTGAGTCGCCTCGACGTCGCGCCAACCTGGCAGCGCCCAGTGAAATCGACAACACCACGACTTGAGACGGCGACTTGGCCACTGCGTTTAGCGCGTGAGGACGATGTGTCGGCACTCGAGGTTCTGATCCCGGTTTCGGTTCGCGCATTGCAGGCACCGTTCTATACAACAGCCCAGATGGAGGCCGCACTTGGACCGGTGTTTAGCGTTGACCGGCAGATCATCCGTGATGGCACCTATTTTGTTGCCGAGAGTGACGGAGTTATCGTGGGCTGCGGCGGTTGGAGCCGACGGTGTTCGCTCTATGGAGGAGACAGCGGTCGATCGGGTGAGGATGCGCTCCTCGATCCGCAACAGGACGCGGCACGGGTGCGGGCATTCTTTGTGCATCCAGCCTGGTCGAGGCGAGGCATTGGCCGCAGTATCATGGCAGCCTGTGAGAGTGCGATTATCGCGGCGGGTTTTCGCACCGTGGACATCGTAGCGACACTGGCTGGCGAGCCCCTCTATGCCGCATTCGGCTACTCTGTTGTTGAGCGTTGTGAGATTGCGATGCGGGACGGCCTGTTTCTGCCCGTGGTTCGCATGACGAAGATCATGAAGCCTGAACTTTGATTGCGCAGTTTCACCGAGAAAGCGACGCACAAGACACAACAAGGGGCAGGGTTCAGGACCGAAGGGCAACCTCAACCGGATTTTCGAAGCGTTCCGCGGGAGTCGTGAACCCGTGCCGCTCCGGGACCGGTCGTCGGTTTTCTCGGCGGATCGGCTGATTTCCGGATCCGAACCCTCCCGAGAATTTTCGTTGCGGGGGTTTTCAACCGTCCCCAAGTTTGGCCGACCACCCTTCGCGAACCTACCCTTGTCCCGTCCCTCCTCCAACGATTCCTCCCTGCCATCCGACCCGACGGAGTTGCTTCGTAGGCTCGACCACGCCCACTTCTGGCATCCCTTCACCCAGATGCGGGGCTGGTGCGGATCGGATGAGGATCCGCTCGTCCTCGTCGACGGGGAGGGTCCGTGGTTGACCGATTCGCGAGGGCGTCGTTATCTCGACGGGAACAGCTCGATCTGGACGAACCTGCACGGGCACAGTCATCCGCTCATCAATGCCTCGATCCGCGACCAGCTCGACCGCCTCGCGCACGGCTCGGCTCTCGGCTTCTCGAACGAGCCCGCCATCC
>JAGRPC010000089.1:0-12154 GCA_020439925.1 Verrucomicrobiia bacterium
ACCGGGTTTGCCCTGGTCCTGATCTACGTCCGCAACGGGCTCTCCTTCGAGGATTTCCCCCGGTCCGTCCTGATCATCACCTACATGCTTCTCCTCTTCTGGGAGATCGGCGGAAGGGGCACCGTCCGGGTCATGCGCGAAGGTCGGCGCGGCCGACGTCGGGCGAAAGACGGCAAGGAACGGCGGATCCTTCTTCTTGGCGACCCCGAGGAAGCCGACGGATTCCTGCGTGGAGTGCAGCGCCACGCCGACGATCTCGGTCGGGTCGTGGGAATCATTTCGGACAACCAGCGCCACGGTGGCGCCAAGCTTCGCGGAGTTCCCATTTACGCGGGACTGGAAAACACCGGTGATCTCGTAAACCGCCTCCAGGTTTCGACCCTGCTCTTCCTCCCCCCTTTCACGGGCCCGGGCAAGATTCGTGAAGTGGTCGACGATCTCTCGGAGAAACAGATCGCCTGTGATTACCGCGTCATTCCCTCCATCGACGAGATCGCCTCGGGACGGGTCGATGTGAGTCGCATCCGCCGGGTCGCGATCGAGGATCTCCTTTACCGGGTCCCCTACGAGATCGCCTCGGACCTGCTTCCCGGAGCCATCGGCGGCAAGCGAGTTCTGGTCTCCGGGGCGGGCGGCAGCATCGGCTCGGAAATCTGCCGCCAGCTCCTCCGCTACCGCCCCGCCGTGATTGTGCTTTACGAAGTGAGCGAATTCCACCTCTTCGAAATCGAACGCGAGTTGCGTGGTCTCGCCCGGGACACCGGCATCGAGATCATCGCCTGCGCCGGCGACGTGAGGAGAGCCGAGCAATTGCGCAATGCGATCCGACGCGCCGGATCGGTCGATCTTTTTTATCACGCCGCGGCCTACAAGCACGTCGACCTCATGGAGCGGAACGCCTTCGCCTGCTTCCAGAACAACGTCATCGGCACACAGGTGGCCGTGAGCGTGGCTGAGGAGGAAGGGGTGAAGGACTTTGTCCTCATCTCCACGGACAAGGCGGTGCGACCCACCAGTCTCATGGGGGCCAGCAAGCGGCTCGCCGAAAGACTCGTCATCGAGCGCACCCCGCGCGGGACGAACTGCAAGGCGGTGCGCTTCGGAAACGTCCTCGGGAGCAATGGCAGCGTCATCCCCATCTTTCGTGAGCAGATCGAACGCGGCGGTCCCGTCACCGTCACGAGCAGGGACGTCACCCGTTTTTTCATGACCATTCCCGAAGCGGTCGAGCTCGTCCTCGCTGCCGGTGCGATCCCCGAAGATCGCCGCATCTTCGTCCTCGAAATGGGAGAAGCGGTGAAGATCGACGCCATGGCACGCCGCATGATCGAGCTTTCCGGCCTCGTACCCGACGTGGACATTCCGGTGGTCTACACCGGTCTCAAACCCGGGGAGAAGGAATACGAGGAACTGCTCACCGACGACGAGGATGTTATTCGCACGCACCTCGACCGGATCTGGGTGGTGAAAAAGAACGAGGGCGAGGAACTGGAACCCGTTGAAGTCGGGCGGCTCCTCGAACTCATCGACGAAGGGGACGAGGAATCCTTGCGCCACTACGCGGATTCCCTTATCCGTGGTTCCCTCCTGCTGAAACCCGAGGCAGCGCGACGCTGACCACTTCCGGGGAATCCGCAGCTCCTCTTTCCGTCGAGACCCCGAACATGAACGGCATCGCCATGCTCCGCCCCCGCGCCAGTTGGTTCTCGGCGCCGAATCTTTTTGCCGCGGGTCTTTTCTGCCTCGTCACCGGCGTCGGTTTTGGAGCGAAACCGATCGCAGCCGGGCAGGTCTTCCTCGTCGCCGCCTTCCTCAAGGCTTTTCTCGAACGTGGCCGATCAACCTTCTCCTCGAAACCTTGGCGCCCTAGCGCATGGTGCCTCGCCGCCTTCCTCCTCGTCTCGCTTCTTTCCATCCTCGCGAATCTCGAGGTTGTCGCCAACCCTTGGGAACACCTCGGCAAACTGCGTTACCCCGCCTTTGTCCTTCTTCTCTCCGGCATGCCCTGGCTCGTCCGTGAAGTCCTGCCGCAGCCATGGCGGCGCGACACTCTCGTCCTCGCCTGGTTCGTGCCCCTGGCCCTCGCCATCGTTGCCGGACTCAGCGGCTGGTGGACAGGACATCACCCCGTCCTCGGAGAAGGTGTCGTCGACATCCGTCGGGTCTCCGGACTCTACGGACAGGTCATGACCTTTGCCTACTCCCTCCAGTTCACCGTCATTCTCCTCGCCACTTTCACCCTTCTTCCCCGGCAGTGGGGAACGGTCACGAGACTGCCTTGGTGGATGGTTCTCGTGATGCTGGCGCTGGGCGGAGGGGCTCTTTACCTCACTTACACACGTGGCGCCATGCTCGGCGCGGCGACCGGGTTTGCCGTGATCGCAACGATGCGGTCCTGGAAGCTGAGCCTTCTTGTCGTCGGCATCGCCGTCGCCGGAGCCCTCGTCGCCCGCGCCGACGGAGCGCGTTATCTCGACACGAAAATTGATATACGGGGTAACCAGTGGAAGGCCGCCGCCCTCAGTTTCCTGGAGCGTCCCGTTTTCGGATGGGGCTACCGCAATTTCGAGCTGCACTCGGCCGAGATCAAGGAACGCTACGGCTTCGAGAAGGATGTCGTCCGAAAGCGCGGACAGCCGAAGCAGGTCATCTATTTCCAGGGCCACGCCCACAACAACTACCTCGAGGCCTTTGCTTCGACGGGTTTCGCCGGAGGCATTGCGTTCCTCGCCTTCTGCCTCTGCTGGCTGCGCGAGGCACGAAGGCACCCTCACCCCCTCTTTTTCGTTCCGGGAGTGTGCGCCTTCCTCGTCTCGGGATGTTTCGAGAACACCTTCTTCGACTCCGAGGTCCTCAACTGCCTCCTCCTCTTCTACCTCTTCATGCAGTGGACGGGAGAAGAAGGCTGCCGGGAATCGAACACGCTCACTGACCCGAGGCAGGCGCTTCCGTCGGAGCCTTCGGCTTGATCACCACCGAGACCCGGGTGTCGTCCCGAAGGTATTCCTTGGCGAGGGCATTGATCTCCTCGATGGTGATGTTCTTGTAGTCGTCGACGAAGCTGCGCGACCATTCGAGGCGGGCGGGATACTCCTGCGAGGCCTCGAGGACGCTGCTCATCCAGTAACGGTTCGTGCGCCGCATCTCCTCGATCGAGACAACCTGGGGTTTTTTCGCCCGCTCCAGTTCGTCCTCCGTGATGCTCGTGCCCGTGGCAAGATCCTTGGCGATGTCGGCGATTACTCCGTTGACCTTCTCCGCCTGCGGGGGATCGACCGTGACCGAGGCGAAGAGGTAACCGTAGTCCTTCCAGGTGTCACTGGGCAGGTTGTGCGCGAAGGGACTGTAGGCATCGCCGAGCTCCTCACGCACCTTCACCCGGAGGCGGTCGTCGAGGATGGCCGAGAGCATGCCGAGCCGGCGGGTCTTCTTGATGTCGAAAATGTCGGCGGTGGGCCAGTGGACGACCGACATCGCTTTCGGGATCTCCGACTCGAAAAGGAACTCCTTCTCCCCGCCGGCGGGGAACTTGACGATCCGTTCCTTCTCGTAAGCAGGCTTCTCCGCCATGCGCTCGGGAAGGTTTCCGAAGGTCTTCGCGAGAAGGGCGATCGCCGCCTCCTTGTCGAAGTCACCCACCACCGTCACCTCGCAGTAGCCCTTCTCCAGCTCCGGCATGACCCATTCGCGGGCCTGCGAAGTCGAGAGAGCCTCGACCTCGGAACGCGAGGGGAACCCGAAGCGCTTGTCGCCGCCGTGCAGGAACGCGGCGACTTCGTCCTGTGCGAAGCCGCCCGGAGTTCGCTCGAGCTGCTGATAGAGGTAATCGAGCGCACGCTTGAATTCGGTCTCGGCCTCCTCGCGGAAGCCGGGATTCGTGACGAATGCTCTCATGAGGAGGAGCTGGTCCTCGATTGCCTCCGGCGTGGTCTGACCGGAAAGCGTGAAGGCGTCGTCGTCGACGGAGAAGTTCACGTCGACGGATTTTCCGGCGAAGATCGCCTGAAGATCGTCCTCGCTGTGCGCTTCGAGCCCTCCCTTGGTGAAGATGCTGCCAAGGAAGAAGTTCAGCCCCGGCACCGGCTCGGTGATAAGACCTGCGCCCATGCGCGCCTTCACGTAGACAACCGCATCCTCGAAGTCGGTCACCTTGAGATTGACGCGCACCCCGTTGTCAAAGCGGAGCCGGGTCACCCCGAGATCCTCGACTTCCTCTCGCTCCGCTACCTTGCCGGATTCCGGCACATCGGAGTAGGCGAACGCTCCGACTTCCTTCTCCTCCGGCGGACTCACCGCGACCGCACGGCTCTCCATGACCACGGACTTGATCGTGGCCACCGCATCCTCGATCTCGGCGTTGCCGGAGACGAAGGCGAGCGTCTCGTTGGCATCCACCCAGAGGCTGCGGAGATGATCGCGGCAACTTTCCGTCGTCACCTGGTCGAGGGCGGCGAGCACGCGAGGCAGGTCGTCGGCCGGATTCGTGAAGACGCGGCGCGAGCCGAGACGATCGGCGATCTGGTCGGCGAGGTCGCTGGAACGGCGGGTCGCGACCTGCTTGGCCGCCTCCTCGTACATCACGCGGAAGTTCGCTCGAACCTCGTCGAGTTCGGCCTGGGTGAAACCATGCTCGAGAGCACGGCGCAACTCCTGCTCGATCAGGGTCATGGCGGCCTTCCAGTTCTCCGGCTTGCAATCGGCGTCGATGGAGCTGTAGAGGGCGAACCCGAGGTCGTAGAAGTCGCCCGCGCTCATGCTCGCGGAGCTGATGGGGGAATCGGGCGCCTTGGCAAGGCGCTCGAGACGGCGATCGACCATGCGACCCGCGAGCGTGAGTTGCAGGTCGTGGAGACGACGCTCGCTGTTGTCCGGCGGATTGACGCGCGGCTTCAGCGCCTCGATCGAGACCGAGGTTTCACCCGCCTCGTCTTCGTGGTGATAATGGACCGCGAATCCACGCTTCGACATTTCGCCCATGGGCGGCTCGGGCTTCTTCTCGCGGGCGGAAAGATCCCCGAAATACTTTTTTACGATCGGCTCCACCGCAGCCACCTCGACATCGCCGACCACGATCACCACCATGCGATTGGGCGTGTACCACTCGTTGTAGAATTCCACGAAACGCTCCCGCGGCGCCCCCGAGATCACTTCCTCGATGCCGATGGGCATGCGCTTGGAGATGCGCTGCTGCGGGAAAGCGAAGCCGATCTGCTCGACGAAGGTGCGCCAGCCGACCGAATCGCGGGTGCGCTTCTCACTGAGGATGATCCCGCGCTCGTCCTCGATCTCCTTCGAGTCGAGAAGCATGCCGTCGGCGTAGTCGCGGAAGAGTTTCATCCCCTCGTCGATCATCGCGGCATCCGACTTCGGCAGCTCCAGCTTGTAGACGGTTTCGTGGAAGGAAGTATGGGCGTTCGTGTGACTGCCGAAGCCCATCCCGAGGCGCTGGAAGTACTCCACCATCTCGCCCGCGGGAAAGTTCTTCGTCCCATTGAAGGCCATGTGCTCGAGGAAGTGCGCGAGCCCCTGCTGGTCGTCGTTTTCCATGAGCGAACCCGCGTCGATGAAAAGCCGCATGCTGACGCGAGAGGGCGGCTCGGGATTCGGAAGGATGGCGTAGCGCAGGCCGTTCTCGAGCAGACCCCAGGTCACCGCCGAATCGGTGGGGATGTCGCTGTTCTCCTGGGCCAATGGAATCGGGTCGCTCGCACGGAGCGGTGCGAGGAGGCCGGCGAGCAGGAAGGAGGCAGAAAGGAGGCGGGAGATCATGGGCAGGTTTTCGTAGGGGGATGCAAAAACGGTCGCAAACGATCCGTGATCCCGAAGGTTACGGCAAGAGCGGAATTGAGGGACCGGAAAGGGGCAAGATTCGTGGCGCCGAATCGGCCAGAATCACGCAGGACCCGAAGCGGTGCGAAAAAGGAGCCGATTCCTCATCCCGCTGAAATCCGGCAGACGATCCCTCACGAACCCCGTCGCCAGAGGTAGACCCACTTCTCCGAGACCACCTTCCCGTCCTTGTCCTTCAGCTCGCAGCTCAGATCGATCTCGTCGACACCTTCGGCGGGTTCGAAGACAAAAAAGGCGCGGAGGACCTGGGGCATGTGGACGTCGGGGTTCCTCCCGAGCCCCGCGGGGAGATCGTCGACGTTGGCCATGCTGAGGTCGGAGAGACCGACGTGGATGAGTTTGACGTCGTCGCGGCTCATCTTCACCTCGGGTTCCCATCCGGTGATGTCGTCCCACTTCGGATCGCCTACCTTCGGCTCGGCGACGAGGGGCTTGGCGAACTCGACGGTCATGAGGACCTGCTGCGGGAGTTGCACGGGATGGCCCGGGCGGGTTGCCTTCACCTGGAAAAGTCCCGTGGCAGGAAGGTCGCGAAGCCAGTGGAGACGGTAACGGAAGCGATGGGGCCTGCCGACTTCGAGCGGAGTCTGCGGCTCCCAAGCGAGGATGATGTTGTCGTTGGTCTCGTCGTTCGTGGGCAGTTCGATAAGGTGGAGCCTGCCCTGCGCGAACCCCTCGACCGGCTCGACCTTCACGCTGGGCCGGTGATGATAGGCGGCCTCGACATCGAGGTAGGAGGAATAGGAGCGGTCGCGCTGCAGCAGCGACCAGGAGCGGGGATTCTCGAGGGAAAAGACACAGTGCCTGACCTGGTCCCTCGTCACCTCGAGGGGACGGAACTGCCAGCCGCCGTCCGCCGTTTCCATCAGCAAACCGTCGCTGTCGTGGATCTCGGGACGGAAGTCGTAGGGCTTGGGATAAGTGCCCTCACCGTACCAGAACATCGAGGAGAAAGGCGCGATGCCGAGCTGTTGCACGGGACGACGCAGGGTCAGTTCGGCCTCGATCTCCATCGTCGTGATCTCGCCCGGGGTGATCGTGAAACGATAGGCTCCCGCCACACTCTCGCCCTCGAGCAGGGCGCAGGCGATGAGGGCGGCATCGCCGGGCTTGGGTTTCTCCAGGTAAAACCGCGTGAAATTCGGGAACTCCTCCGGCACACCGGGCAGACCGCTGTTGATCGAGAGCCCGCGGGCGGAAAGTCCGTAGTGACCCTTCGCCTGAACCGCCCGGAAGTAACTCGCCCCGAGAAAGACGAGGAACTCGTCCATGTAGTCGGGCGAATTCAGTTTCGTGCGGGCGCGCCAGCCGGCGTAACCGGGCGGAGAAGGCGTACCCTCGGGAACCGCCTGCTTCCCGTAGTCGAAAAGAGTCCGGTCGAAGGCGAGCGGATTGGCGAGCCCGTCCCTCACCTCCTGGATCCCCACGGTCTGTTTCGCGGTCCAGCCGGGATGAAAGAAATCGATGGAGAAAGGCCCTTCGTTCCACCAGAGGCCCGATTCCATCCGGAAGCGGATGTCGCGATGGCCATCGTAGGTCAGGTTTTTCCAGTAGTCGGCGAGCGTGTCCGCAGGAGGGGCATAAGGGGCTGCGGCAATCTCGCGGGCCTCCCTGCAGAGGGATTCGAAGGAAAACTCCTGTCCCGAGAGCGAAGCCCCGTAGAACAAAAAAAGGCAGATGGCCGTGCGGAAATTTGTCGGAGTCATGCGGGAGGAACCGGGCTGACTGGAAGCCCGGACACCTGAGCGAGCGTCGCCGACTTTGCCCGAAGTGCAAGCCTCCGGCCCCACGATGACGCCAGTGACGGCCTTTCTTATTTGCGACTATCTTCGCTTATAAGAAAAATGGAGCCCCTTGCGACCCTGCCCGAAACCGCGTCCGCGATGGACGGGATGCCATCCCCGACCGGGGCGAAAACCCTGGCCCTGCTCGACCTTCTCTCCCGCCACGGGGCCGGCCTCACCGTGGCCGAGGCAACGCGGCGCAGCGGCTTCACCCAGAATCTGGTCTTCCGCCTCCTCAAGACCCTCGTCCTCATGGGTTACGCGACGCAGCGCGAGGACAACAAGGCCTACGTTCTCACCAATCGTCTCCTTGAGCTGACCGGACCTCGGACCGGCGAACGCAGTCTCGCCCTCTGCGCCCACGAGGCCCTGCGTCGTCTCCGTGACGAAACGGGAGAAACGGTGCAGCTGATCATCGAGGCGGGGGGAAAAGCCCTCGTCCTCGAGCAATTCCGAGGCACTCAGGCCCTCCAGGTCTGCGGCGAAGTCGGGATGCGAGTACCGCTTTACTCCTGCGCCCCGGGAAAGGCGATCCTCGCTCACTGGGGCGAGGAGGCGCTCGCGGCCTGGTTCCGGGGCAAGGGACGGCAGCTGAAGAGATACACCGCGACGACCCTCGCGCGTCGCGAGGACCTTCTTCGCGAACTCGAGTCGATCCGCCGCCTCGGCTACGCCGTTGACCGCGCCGAGGGGGTGGAAGGGATTCACTGCGTCTCCGTCCCGATTTTTGACGACTACCGTCAGCCGGTCGGGGCGATCACGGTGATGGCTCCGATCAACCGGATGCCGGAAGAGGAGTTCACCCGCTTCGCGCAGCGTTGCCGCGAAGCGGCCGACCGGATCGAGCGGAAACTGAAGGGATGAACCGATTGATCCAGATCACGGGCCTGGCGGTCCTCGGGCTTGGTCGCCTCCTTTCCGGGGCGGAGGCCTCCGCCCTGACCGATGCCCAGCGAGAGTTCTTCGAATCGCGCATCCGGCCGGTGCTCGCGCAGGAATGCTACGAGTGTCATTCCGAAGCGACGAAGGCGAAGGGAGGCCTTCTCCTCGATTCACGATCGGGCTGGCAGAAGGGAGGCGACTCCGGACCCGTCATCGACCTCGCCAACCCCGGCGCGAGCTTGCTCCTGCGCTCTCTCACCCACGAGATCGAGGATCTCAAGATGCCGAAGAACGGCGCGAAGCTGGATGCGCCGGTCCTCGAGGATATACGCCAGTGGATCGCCATGGGAGCGCCCGACCCGAGGGACCGCCCACCGTCTCCCGAAGAGGTCGCCAGGGACACCGACTGGACCGCGGTCTCGGCTCGACGCGCGCAATGGTGGAGCTTCCGTCCGATCACCAATCCGCCCGTTCCCGAAGGGGCCGGAGCGACGCATCCGGTCGATCGCTTCATCCGCGCCCGCCTCTCCGGAGAAGGTCTCGAACCTTCGCCGCCCGCCGATCCACGCACCCTCCTGCGACGGCTTTCCTTCAATCTCACCGGACTGCCTCCCGCGACGGTCTTCGGCGAGCAGACCTCGGTCATCGACGACCGGAAGACCCTCTCGGACAAGGAGTGGACCGGGCTCGTCGACGCCCTGCTCGCCTCCCCGGCTTTTGGCGAACGATGGGCACGCCACTGGATGGACTGGGTCCGCTATGCCGACACCCACGGCAGCGAGGGAGATCCAGCGATCCCCAGCGCATGGCGTTACCGCGACTATCTCATCCGGGCCTTCAATGAGGACGTGCCCGTCGACCGACTGATCCTCGAACATTTCGCGGGCGATCTTCTCGACGATCCAAGGATCAACACCGAGTTGAAACTCAACGAAAGCGCCCTTGGAACCGGTCACCTTCGCATGGTCTTCCACGGCTTCTCCCCGACCGATGCCCTCGACGAGCGGGTCCGTTTCACGGACGACCAGATCAACACGGTGACGAAGGCCTTTCTCGGACTCACCGTTTCCTGCGCACGCTGCCACGACCACAAGTTCGACGCGATCAGCCAGAAAGATTATTACGCCCTTTTCGGCATCTTCACGAGCACCCTCCCCGCGACGGTCGCCGTCGACGCGCCCGGCGTCCTCGACAAGAACCGGGACCAGCTCTCGGCTCTCAAAAGGCAGATTCGCGAGGGAATCGCGGCCCATTGGCTCGCCGGCCTGCCCCGGGACCCTGAACGCTGGCAGCAGCTCCTCAAGTCCGGAACCGGCCCCGTCACGAGCCCGTCAGTCTCCTTCCTCGGAGACCTCGCCAAAGCCGAACCATCGGAGAGCCTCGCGCGTGTCTGGTCGAACGCGCTGGCCAAGTCGGTGGAGTCCATGGGCAAAACGGCCGGATTCACCGCATCCGCGAAAAGGCGATGGGACCTCTCCGACCCTGACGAATACACCAAATGGAGCCATTTCGGGGAAGGGCTTTCCGCGAATCAACCCTCTCCGGCCGGTGACTATACCCTCTCCCCCGATGGACCCGTCGTCGGCCGCATCCTTCCGTCGGGCGTCCACTCGCATCTCCTCTCGACGCGGCACCGCGCCTTCCTCGCTTCCGCCCCCTTCGACCTCGAGGCGGAGTATGAGTTGTATTACCGGGTGGCGGGCGAGGTGAGCTCGGCCCGATACGTCGTGCAGCACTATCCGCGCAGCGGCACGATCTTTCCCGTGACGAATCTCAACGAGGCACGCTGGCGCTGGGTGAAATACGATCTCGCCTACTGGAAGGGCGACCGCCTCCACCTCGAGTTCGCCACCGGAGGCGACGCGCCCATTCTCGTGAACGGAGCGGAACGATCCTGGTTCGGCGTGCGCGAGGCCGTCCTCGTGCCGAAGGGATCCCCCGCTCCGCCCAACGGGAACGAGGAAGGTCTTTCCGCCCTCTTCGCGGCCGGGTCCGAGGCTCCCGCAGATTTCGCCTCCGCGATGCAGCGGGTCGATTCCAAACTGCGGAGCCTCATCGGATCCTGGGGGAAGGGCGACAGGCTCACCGACGCCGAGGCAATTCTTCTCGACGAGATTCTCGCGACCGGCTGGCTGCCGAACACTTTCGACGTTCTGCCTGCCGGGCTCGCCACCCTGGTTTCGAGCTACCGCGACCTCGAAGCCGGAATTCCCTTCCCGACCCGGGCACCGGGCGTGTGGGAGCAGACGGGACTCGACCAGCCGCTCTATATCCGAGGCGACCACAAGCAACCTTCCGATCCCGTTCCCCGCCGTTTTCTCGAGGCCATCGACTCGACTCCCTACGCCACGAAGGGAACCGGAAGGCTCGAATTCGCCCGCGATCTCGTCTCGGAGAAAAATCCCTTCACCGCGCGTGTCCTCGTGAACCGGGTCTGGCATCACCTTTTCGGGGAAGGGCTCGTCACGACGACGGACAACTTCGGCCGCCTCGGGGAGGAACCCAGTCATCCCGAACTTCTCGATCACCTCGCCTGGCGTTTCCGCCACGAGATGAACTGGTCGCTCAAGAGCCTCGTCCGGGAGCTCGTCCTCAGCGAGACCTGGCGTCAGGCGGGCGGCCCCTCGCTGGCGGCGAGGGAGAAGGATCCCGACAATCGCCTCCTCTCCTCCTATCCGCTTCGCCGCCTCGAGGCCGAGGCGATCCGCGACTCGCTCCTCGCCGTCTCCGGCCAGCTCGATTCCACCCGCTACGGAGAGCCCGTCACCGGGACCGCTCCCCGCCGCTCGGTCTATCTCCGGGTGAAGCGCAACGACCTCGATCCCTTCCTCACCACCTTCGACTTTCCCACTCCCGCCTCCTCGGTGGGACGTCGCGACGTCACCAACGTCCCGGCCCAGTCCCTCACCCTCCTGAACGATCCTTTCCTCCTCGACCAGGCGGAACGCTGGTCGGCTCGCCTGCTCGCGAAAACGGAAGGGAGCGGCGACGAGGCAAGGGTCCGTGCCTTCTTCGAGGAAGCCCTCAATCGCCTTCCCACGGAGGCGGAACTGGCTGGCGCGAAAGAGTTCCTCGCCTCCCTCGACAACCAGCACCGTGCCGATGCGGAGCGCTTTTCCTCGATCCAGCAGGAACAAAAGCGGCTCGAAACCGAGCTTGCCGCCCTTGTCGATCCGGTGCGTTCGCGCCTCGAGGCCAGGCACGCCGCCGATTTCGCCTCCCGGTCGGAAGGATCCGACCCCATCGATTCCTCCAGTGCCCTCCGGCCCGTCGCTCACTGGGACTTCAAGACGGGGACGAGCGACCTCGTCTCGGGCATCGACCTGAAGCTGGAGGGGAGCGCGCGGATCGATGCAGGATCCCTCGTGGTCGACGGAAAGGGACATGCCGAGAGCGTTCCCCTTCCCTTTGCGCTGCGGGCGAAAACCCTCGAAGCCACCGTCCAGCTGGCCACCTTGGAGCAGGCAGCGGGTGGGGTCATGACCGTGCAGACCCTCGACGGGGTCCTCTTCGACAGCATCGTCTATGCGGAGCGCCGCAAGGGCGAGTGGCTCGCCGGCAGCAATGGGTTTGCCCGCACCCTCGACTTCAACGGCCCGGCCGAGATGGATGCCGCCTCGGGGCCGGTCCATCTTCTC
>JAGRPC010000089.1:12187-12380 GCA_020439925.1 Verrucomicrobiia bacterium
GGCTATCGCAACGGCGAGCCATTCGGCGAACCCGTTCGGAAGGCCGGTCTCCAGCCCTACGAGCCCGGGAAGTCGCAGGTGCTCCTCGGGCTGCGCCATGGCACCGATCCCGTCGGAAACCGCCCTCTTCGCGGTCGCATCCTCGAAGCCCGGCTCTATGATCGCGAGCTGACACCCGAGGAAGCACGCGCCG
>JAGRPC010000090.1:0-13028 GCA_020439925.1 Verrucomicrobiia bacterium
CGGGAACTGGCCCTCCTCCAGGGAATGCTCACCGCTCTCTTGCGAGAGGGCAAGGACTGAGAGCAGGGAGGGTTGTGTGTCGGACTCGACCCTGTCACAGCCACCAGGTCGCGAGGCTGAGATAGATCAGGAGGGTCGTGACGTCGGCCGTTGCCAGGGTGATCGGTCCGGCGGCGATCTTGGGATCGAGCTTGAAGGCGTGAAGCAGGGCCGGCATGCTGAGGCCGGCGACGCAGGCTCCGACCAGCGAGGCGAAAACGCTCGTGCCAATCGTGACGGCTGCCAGAGCTTCGCCGCGCCAGAGCCAGACGATCATAGCGACGAGGACGCCACAGCCGAGTCCGAGCAGGGCCGCTGTTCCCACTTCCCGTCGCAGAGCTTTGGCATACCAACGCAGGGTTGGAGGAGCCGAGCGCAGAGCTTGGATGGTGATGGTCATCGACTGGATGCTGACGCTCTCCCCGAGACCGAGGACGAGAGTCATGAAAAAGGCGAGGACAAGGCTCTCGGCAAGGGTGGCCTCGTAGATGCTGGCGAGAAGCGCGCAGGCTGTACCGCTGGCGATCGTTGTGAGGAGCCAGGGAAAGCGGAAGCGGAACGCTTTCAGGGGGGAGGCATCGCGTACCTGAGAGAGTCGGAAACCGACCTCTTCGAAGAAGGCCCCGGCCCGTTCCCGGTCAGCGAGATCGAACACTTCATCGGAAAGCAGGCTGATGTCGACAATGCCGGCGATGCGTCCCTCGGTGTCCACCACCGGTAGGGCGAGGTATTTGTAGATCACAAAAAGCTCGCAGGCCTCGAACACCGTCGCGGTGTCTGGCAGGGTCACGACATTGCGAATCATCGTCTGTGCGAGCGGTCGGTCGGGCTGCTCGGTGAGGAGTCGGCGCGTCGGAAGGACCCCAACGAGCCGTTCCTTCGAATCGATCACGTAAAAGTAGACAATCTTGTCGCCAACGCCACGCTGCCGAATGCTCTCGAGTGCCTCGCCAATGGTGAGGTGTTCCTCCAGGGTGACAAAATCCCGGCGCGCTTCGGTGAGTATGGATTCGTGCAAATGGTCTTTTTCGAAAGGCATGGGAAGGGGTTTTTCTCTCTAGCATGGAACAGACCGTGACCAAGGTATTTTTGAGCGCCTCCGGGAAGTGACACCCGAAAGGGACGCGTTTCGCCGCTTGCGTTGGGAGGTGGAATGCGATTCCATCCCGGAAGCACGTCACGATCTCTCCATGAACCCCCGACATTTCCTCCCGGCCGCCCTGCTCTTCGCAGTCCTCACCAGTTTCACCTCCCTTCGTGCCGTCGAGTTTTCCATGGTCGAAGAAGCCGACGGGATCGCTGTTAAAATCGACGGTGAACTTTTTACCAAGTATGTCACCGCCGACCCGGTGACAAACAAACCTTACTTCTACCCGGTGATCGGTCCGACCGGCAAGGAGATGACCCGGTCCTATCCGATGAAGGACATTGAAGGCGAGGCACATGACCACCCCCACCATCGTTCGCTCTGGTTCGGACACCAGTTCGTCAACAACTTCGATACCTGGCATGAGGAACTCACCCTCGTGGAACGGGCCAAGGGTGACGATGCCAAGCTGGAGGAACTGAAGAAGACGCTCGGAGCAACCCGGCACCGGGAAGTGCTCGAAGCCTCCGCTTCAGGCCGGCGGGCGGTGTTGAAAGTGGCGAGCGACTATCTCGATCCCGCCGGCAACGTGATGGCGTCAGACGTACGCACCTTCATCTTTTCCGTTGCGGAAGATGGATCGCGGGTGATCGATGCCGATTTCGTCTTTACCGGAGTCGCGGATTCCGTCGTTTTCGCCGATGCCAAGGATGCCGGACTCAGTATCCGGGTAGCGCACGCCATGGCGGTCAAGTCGGAGCAGGGCGGTCGCATCGTCACGAGCACCGGATTCGAGGGCGAAGAGGCCTGGGGCAAGCGAGCCGCGTGGTGCGATTTCAACGGACCGGTCGATGCCAAGGGAGGGGAGGTGCTCGGCATCGCGATTCTGAATCACCCCTCGAGCCTTCGGCACCCGACGCCTTGGCATGCTAGAACCTACGGCCTTTTCACGGCGAACCCTTTCGGTCTGAAGTCAGTCGCCGGAGAATCGGAGGAAGCGCCCGTGGTGCTGAAGAAAGGGGAAACCTTCATCATGCGCCATCGCATCCTCCTTCACCGGGGTGATGAGAAATCGGCGAAGATCTCCGAGGCGTGGACGAAATACGAGAAGGAGTAGGAGCCCGTCTCTCCCCCGGGCGCTGAAAATCACTCCGTCACCCCGCTGAGGAGCAGGTTGCCCTCGCCGTTGAGACGATCATTGATCGAGTGGCGCAGGCGCTCGACTCCGCGTCTGATGCGAGCCTTCACGGTACCGAGAGGACTCTCGATGCGGTCGGCGATCTGTTTTTGGGTGAGTCCCTCGAAGTAGGCGAGTTCGATCACCTCCCGCTGTTCCGGCGAGAGTTCCACGACCGCCGATTTCAGGATGTGTCGGGCATCGGAGAGGTAGAGGTGCTCGCGTCCGGTCATGGAGGCCTCGGGCGCATCTCCCTCCAGTTTCGCCTCAAAGCGGTCGTAAAGAGCGCATCGGCGCTGCACACTGCGAACTCGATCGATGGCACGGTTCCGGGTAGTGGTGCAGATCCAGGTTACGAGGGTACCCTTTTTCGGATGGTAGGTGTCGGCTTTCTTCCACATCGTCGCGAGGACCTCGTTCATAACATCTTCGGTGTCTTCGTGATGATTCAGGACCTTGAAGGCGGTCGAGAAGATCAGGGCGGAATACTTTTCCGTGAATTCCGCGAAAGATTTCTGATCCCCGGCGGCGATTCGCTTCATCAAATCGGCTTCGGCACTTCGATCTTGGATGGGATTCGATTCGGTGTTCATCATTGGTTGGGTTTCGCGGTTGACAAAGATTTGTCTATGAACAGAAATTAGACAAGAACTTTTTCTCAAAAAAGCCCGAAATCCTCGCTGCCTTTCGTAACCTTCTCGGCAAAACCGCTCAAACTTCCCCGCGAATTCCATGAACACCCACGAAGACGAGTTCTTCGAGATCAGCGCTGTCGCCCGGCTCACCGGCATTTCTTCCCACGTCCTCAGGGTCTGGGAGCGACGTTATGGCGTCGTTGAACCTCATCGCAGTGACTCGAAGCGCCGCCGCTACACCCGCGAAGACATTCAGCGCCTGTCCCTCCTCAAGACCTTGGTGGACAACGGTCACGCCATTGGCACGATTGCCCGGCTGAATACGGCGCAATTGGAGGAACGCCTTGCCAATGTGCTGGACACCCGGGTGTCGGAGGAAGCATTGGAGGTGGCCGCTCCGGTCGGAGTCTGTCGAATCGCCCTGGTTGGAGCCCGTGTCCGCGAGGCGGTGCGGGCTGCTGCAGACTCGACCCCCGCGATGAGGGTGGTCGGGGAGTTTGTTTCGGATGACGAGCTTTTGTCCAGCTTGAGGCCCGGATCTTCCGATCTGCTGATTCTGGAGCACGACACCCTTTTTCCTGAGGATATCCAACGGATCCAGGACCTCATCGCCCGCCTGGGGGTGCGCCGGGCGATTCTCGTTTATCAGTTCGCCCGTGAGGACACCATTCACCCGCTCGACATCAAGCGCATCACCGCCCTGCGTGCTCCGGTCGATGCGGCCGAGATCCAATTGGCCTGCATCGCCGACATTCAACTCGCTCTTCGATCCGGGCGTCCGGTTTCTTCAACGACGGGTGGGGAAGAACATCGTCCTTTTCCCCGGCCTCCTGCGGATATCCCTGAGAGGATCTTCAGCGACGAGCAACTCGTGAGGATCGCCCGCCTCTCATCGGTCGTGAAGTGCGAGTGTCCCCAGCACCTCGCTAACCTCCTTTCCAGCCTGGTTGCCTTCGAGCGCTACAGTGAACAATGTGAGGATCGCAATCCCTCCGATGCGGCCCTCCATGGTTACCTGCATCGCACCACCGCCGAGTGCCGGGTCGGAATGGAAGCGGCCCTCTCCGAAGTGCTGGCCCAGGAAGGAATCGAACTGTGACCGGCCCGTTTCGGATCCAGTTTTCGACAGACTAGTTTCCCAGGTCGTTGTGGCGAACCTGACTGAGGCGTTCGTCCATTTTTTCCCGAAATGAAGCCACGGTGGCGGCGTGAGCGGGATCGCTTGCGAGATTCCGGAACTGGTCCGGATCTTTGGCGACGTCGAAGAGTTCGATCCCTTTGGCGGCGTCCTCGCCGTATTGAATAAAGGCATACTCCTTGGTGCGGAGAAGGAATCCTTCCCGCATCGGGGCGACCGAGAAGGCCGCTTCCCGGACGGAGCGGGAAGGTTCATCGAGGAGGGGGGAGATATCCATTCCCTGCAGTCGATCCTGGGCCGGAAGGCCGCAGAGGGCGGAAAGGGTTGGGTAGAGGTCGATCAATTCGACCAGTGAATCGCAAACCGCTGGCTTCTTTCCGGGAACGCGGATGAGCAGAGGGACGCCGGAGGATTCGTCGCGCAGGCTGACTTTTGCCCAGAAGTCGTGCTCGCCGAGGTGATAGCCGTGATCGCTCGTGAAAACGATGATGGTCTCCTCCATTTGTCCCGATTTTTCCAGCGCGTCGAGGACGACTCCCACCTGTTTGTCAAGATAGGTGACGGAGGCGTAATACCCGCCGATCGCCTTCCTTTGACGACGCTCGTCCATCTGCATGTTCACACTCGTCTTGTAGTTGATGCCCGCCTTCGGGATATCGTCCCAGTCGCCGGGAAGCTTCGGCGGAAGGACGAGCTTCTCGTAGGGTTTGAAGGCTTCGAAGTAGGGGCGCGGCGCGACGAAGGGGACATGCGGACGCACGAAACCCGCACCGATCCAGAAGCGACCATCCGAGTGCATGGCGATCAGTTCGGCCGCCTTTCGCGCGGTCTTTCCGTCGCAGTGAGCGAGGTCGCCGTCGTCCGCTTCGACCACAACGAAAGTGTTTCCGCCCACGACCGGCTTCTTGCCGTCGGGATTGCCCTCGAGGGTTTCCCCGTCGCCGGGAGCCCGCCATTCAGGTCCCGGAGTGTTGAATCGTTCGGTCCACGAGAGGGCATCATCAGCCCCGTTGTAACGTTCTTCGGATGGATCTCCACCGTGATCCTCGACCCCGCCCGGGACGCCCATGTGGTAAAGTTTGCCGACACGTGCGGCATAGGCTCCGTGATTCTTGAAGTGTTGAGGAAGGGTCGCGCGATCTCCGATCTGTGGTCGCGGGCTGGTGTAGCCAAGGACGCCGGTTGCGTGCGGGTAATAGCCGGAAAGGAAGGAGGCACGTGATGGGCCGCAGTAGGTGGCGTTGCAGTAAGCTCGCGTGAAACGCACCCCCTCGGCGGCGATCCGGTCGATATTCGGGGTTTCGCAGACTTGATTGCCGTAGCAGGAGAGTGCCGTTCTCGTCAGGTCGTCGGCAATCAGGAAAAGGACGTTGTAACGCGGCGGTTCGGCGGCGCTGAGTGAGGTGAGGCCCGCCAGACCGGCGAGGATCGCGATCAGAGCTTTCATTTCGGGGAATGATGGAAAAGCCGGGGGTCGGCAGCCAGCCCCGGAACGGGCGCGATCGCGTGGGCGTCTTCAGCTCTCGGATTGCGATTCCCGAGGAAATATCTGGCCTCGCCGCCCGCGTCGATCGTCGCCGGCTCTGAATCAGAAACCGATTGGGGTTTGCAGTTGCCCTGCCTCAATGACCTGAATAGGATCGGGGAAGACCATGAACTTCCGATTCCTTGCCCTCGTTTTCCTGCTGCCCGCCGGGCTTTGCTCCGCGGACACCCCACCGCCGGCGACCGAAGCCTGTGTTCCCGACACCCTCGTTTCCGCCGAGGCTTTTGACCGTCCCGAGTCGTTCGCTCCGAAGGGTCAGCCGTCCGTTACCGGATGGCGTGGCGGGATCGGGGAGTGGCGCATCGTCGAAGGCGCTGCTTATGCGATCCAGGAAGGACCCAGTGAAAAGCGCCCCAACGGTCACGAAGCGGTTTGTGAATATGTAACGGATCTCGGGGACCTCGTTCTCACCGGTGAATTCAAGCTGGGCGCTTCTCCCCAGGTCGGATTCGTCTGTCGTGATACTCACAATCCGAACCATCACCTCGGCCGCGTGGTCGTCACTCCGGATGCCATCTGGATCCAGAAAATGAGTGGTATCGCGAAGGAAACCCGGCGAGAGGAACTGGTGAAGATCGAGGTGAAAACCGACCCCTCGACCTGGCATCGCGTGACCGTCGAGGTCTGTGGCGACCTCTGGCGCGCCCGCATTGACGACCACGTTCTCGAGGCGCGGCACGAGCGATTCAAGGATCGGAAGGGGCGCGTCGGAATGGTGGCCCGGGGAGAGGGCGCCCAGTTCCGCAACCTTGCGCTCTGGAGTGCGAAGGCGAAGTGAGAACACGGCCTCCTGGCGTCTCGCTGCTTCTTCCAATCAATCCAGCATCTTCGGGAGCCCGTCGAAGAATTCGACCAGCCCGGTTTCCAGGGAATACTCGGCGCCAACGACACACAGACCCTCCTTGGAAATGAGCCGTTCGAGAATCTCCGATCCGTGCCGGAGGTGATCGACGGAGGCCCGGATGTTGGATCTCACGGCAAAGCGGACCAGCGAGGACCGGTCCTGGGAGAGGCCGGTCTCGAGCAGGGTCTCAACCGAAGGGCGGATGCGGTTGACGATGGAACTGAGGTTGCGGGAGCGGTTCGCCTGGGGGCGCTGCAGTTCGTCGATGGTGGCCTCGATCGCTCCGCAGTTCGAGTGACCCATGACAACAACGAGGCGGGCTCCGGTGACCTCCGCGGCATACTCGATGGAGCCGATCTGGGAGGGGGCGACGATGTTGCCGGCGACCCGGATCACGAACAGGTCACCCAGTCCCTGGTCGAAAACCAGTTCCGCGGGGACACGGGAATCGGAACAGCCAAGGATGACGGCAAAAGGCTGTTGCCCGGCAAGAAGTTGGCTGCGCTTGGCGGCACCGCTGATACCGCTCTCGCTGGGCCGGTCTTCGGCAAAGCGGCGGTTTCCCTCGCGGAGACGCTCCAGGGCTTCGTCGGATGAAATCATAGAAAACGCGTCTTAGCGCCATCTGGCTGCGATTTCAAGCCCGGGACTCCCGGAGCGAGAGGCGAAAAAGCCTTTGCTGAACCTTTATATCGCTTTATGATTATAAATGAATTTTTTCTTGCGCGGGAATTCTGCCCGAAATGGAGGCATTCTGCTGGCCGCAGCGTGTTTTCTGTCCGCTTGTGATCGAGTCGTGCCCGAAGCAAAGGACTCCGAACTCTCCGACAGTTCCGCTGAACTGATTGGTGCGGCGGTGGCAAAAGCCCTCATGGAGAGCCTCGGGGGCCAGTTGAAGGGGGCTCTCGAATCCGGCGGACCCGTGGGTGCGGTTGAGGTCTGCCAGCAGGTGGCCATGCCGCTTACCGCGGCGGCGGGGGGCTCGCTGGAAGGCGTCTCCGTGAGGCGTACCAGTCTCAAGACGCGCAATCCGATGAATGCGCCCGACGCCGTTGATCGAGAGGTTCTCGAAACGATGGCCACACAGTCTCCACCACAGGTGACCCTCCGTCGTGAGGGCGAGGTCACCCGCTATTACCAGCCGCTCGTGGTGCAGGAGCTCTGCCTGAAATGCCACGGCAACCCCGCCACTTTTCCGGCGGAGTTGACGTCGGTGCTCGCCTCGCTCTACCCTGAGGACACCGCGACCGGTTATGCGGTGGGCGACCTGCGTGGTGCCATCCGTGTGGATGTGAAACAACCATGATTGACAGACATCAGGACTTCAGCTTTCTCCCTCCATCATGATCCCGAACCTTCGATTTCCCGCTTTCGGCCTTTTCCCGGTTTTGTTCCTTTCGTCGCCATTTCTCTTTGCCCAGGAAAAGAGCGTGAATCCCGGCATCAATGACAACTTCCAGAACCCCGAGCCGAAAGCGTTCGTGGAGCGCTTTGAAAAGGAGGGTCGCGAGGTCTACGACAACCGCGAGGCGATCGTTTCCCGGCTCGGATTGACTCCGGGGATGGCCGTAGCCGACGTCGGTGCCGGCACGGGACTGTTTACCCGGCTCATCGCAGGCGAGGTGGGTCCCGCCGGCAAGGTTTACGCCGTGGATATTGCGAAGACCTTTGTCGACCACACCGTGATGTCCTGCCAGGTTCGCGGGATGAAGCAGGTCGAGGGCATCGTCTGTGCGCCCGACGACGCCAAGTTGCCTCCAGCCTCGGTGGATCTCGTTTTCATCTGCGACACCTACCACCACTTCGAGTTTCCGCACAAGACCATGTCCTCCATCGCGAAAGCGCTGAAGCCGGGAGGGCGTGTCGCCCTGCTCGACTTCGAACGCGTCGAGGGGAAAAGCTCCGACTGGATCCTCGGCCACGTGCGCGCGGGCAAGGAAGTCTTTTCCAAGGAAATCGAGGAGGCCGGTTTCGAATTGGTCGAGGAACTGGATCTTTTCGAGGAGAACTACTTCCTTGTTTTCCGCAAGAAGTGACCGGAGGCAGGAGCCTCAGATCCCCTTGACTTCCCAGCCCTCGCGATACTTCTCGTGGATGAGGGCGTTGGCCGCATCCGAACCGACGAAGGTTCCGGCCGCTTCGTCCCATTTGAGGGTTTCGCCGGGAAGGCGCATCGCCACCGTTCCGAGAAGCACGGCTTCGGTCATCGGTCCCGAGTAGTCGAAATTCGTGAGCGGTTTTCCGGGAATGTCGCCGCGGATCGCGTCGGCAAAGTTCTTGTGGTGATGACCCGCTTCGACGGCCTCGATCACTTCGGTCGAGAGGACGCCGTCACGGTAGATCTTCGGCAGACCGCCGCCGTGCGGAATCGCAAGGGTGCCGGTCGTTCCGATCACCACGGACCCGGTCGAAGGGACGTTCTCGGCCGTTCCGACCGCGGCGATGACATGGGCGGGTGGGCGCTGCGCTCCGTCATACCAGGTGAAGTCAAAATCGCCGTCGGTGAGGGCATTTCCCTTCATGCGGTGATGCACCTTGCCGTCGAGGGGCCAACTGTCACCGTCGACGGGGGCGGGGCCGAGCGAACTCACCGTCAGAGTCGTGGGTTTGCCGAGGCCCATGAACCAGGGGTGGTAGATGTGGCAGCCCATGTCTCCAAGGGTCCCGGTTCCGTAGCCGATGCGCTTGCGCCAGTTGCTCGGATGGAATTCGCGGGGGATGAACTTGCGCATCTTCCCTACGCCGATCCACTTGTCCCAGTCGAGGGTTTCGGGGGGCGCTTCGTTGCTGTCGGGCAGGGCGGTCATCGCGCCCCAGGATTTCGGACACATGCTGTGGACCTCCTTCACCTTGCCCACGATACCGGACTGGAGGAGTTTCACGGCGGTCTGGTTGCCGGAGCTCGAGGCGACCTGGATGCCCATCTGGGACATGAGCCCCTTCTCCGCGGCGAATTCACGGAGTCGGCGGGACTCGTGCAGGGTGCGGGTGAGGGGTTTCTCGCAATAGACGTGCTTGCCGAGTTGCATGGCCGCCATCGCAATGGGCGCGTGCATGTGGTCGGGAGTCCCGATCACGACCGCGTCGATCTCCGAGTGCACCTTGTCGAGGAGTTCGCGCCAGTCCTGGAAGATCCTGGCATCGGGGTGGGCCTCCTTCAGCTTGTCGGTTCGCGCGAGGTCGACCTCGGCGACGGCGACGAGGGTCGTGTTCGGTGCCTGCAACATCTCGGTGAGGTCGCCCCAGGCCCGCCCGTTGGCTCCGAAGTTGGCGAAACGCAGGTTGCCGCTGGGGGCACCGGAGGCGGTCTTCCAGCCGATCCAGGGAGCGGCGAGGGTGGTGGCGGAGGCGGTTTTGAGAAAGCGGCGGCGGGAAGTCATGGGTTCAGGGGTCATGGGTCACGGGGGATTCAATCGGTGAGGTTGTCTGAAAGGGTGGCTTTGGTCTCGGGCGAAAGATCGAAGGTGGCTTTCGAATCCGGGGTGCGTCGGTTCAGATCGGTGGCGACGTTGCCGTCGATGAGGATCTTCACGCAGGCACCGGTGGCGCGCACCGCGGGCCCGTCAAGTCCGGTGAACTGATTGCCTGTGATGGTGATGAATCGCGTGTCTTCCAGCACGATGCCGTGCCCGATGTCGAGCTGGACGGGATTCTCGTGCTCGAGGACCCGCTTTTCCTGGCCTTCGCCGATGTGGCTGTTGCCGAAGTGGTTTGCCGAGATGGCGATGCGACCGCTGTTTTCGGAAACTCGCACCCCGAAATGATGCACGAGGGTGAAAGTATTGGCCGAGACGGTGATACCGTGGGCGTCGCGCAGATCGATTCCTCCGCCCATGTCGTGAGCGATGACGTTGGCCGAGAGGGTGATGCCGTAGCAGTCACGATCGAGGATGATGGCGGTGCCGTTGCACTCCTCGATCATGTTGCCCGAGACGACCGAGCCGTAGGTGTTCTCGATGACGACGCCGTGGCCGAGGTGGTCGTCAATGTTGTTGCCGTTCATGCAGAGATTGAAGGCGTCCACGCAGACGAGGGCGTCCTGATTTTCCTCGAAGTGATTCGCATTGACGACGATGTCGTGGCAGCCATCGATAAAGAGACCCGTCTTCTTGTTGTAGGTGATGATCGAATCGGCGATCCGTGGATCTTCGTAGCAATCAACCAACGCGATGCCGTGGCCGCCGTTGTGGTCGACCGAGAGACCGTGAATGAAGATCTCCTGAATGCCCTCGGCGAAAACGCCGTCACCACTCTTCTCATTTCCCGAGATGCGGAAGTTCCCGATCTGCACGCGCCAGAGCCGCGCCTTCGGGTCTTGGTCGAGGGTCTTTGGACGAATCACGAGTGCGGGTTTGCCCTCCTCGTTGAGGTTCCTGATGTGGGTGGAAGCGCCCGATCCTTCGATGCGGCTTTCGGGGCTGGAAAGCACGAGCGGTTCCCGGATCTCGACCGTGCCTGGAGGCAGACGCAGGATTCCTCCGGACTCCGGCAGGGCATCGAGCGCTGCCTGGAGAGAGGAGAAGTCGGCGGCATCGAGATCCACCGGATTCGGTGCCGCATCCTGCGCACGTACGACGAGGGCGAGACTGCAGGCGAGGAGCAAAGAGGGTCTGACCAAAGACATAACCCTTTTTACATGCCGGATCGAGGCAGTCTTTGTCAAAGGTCGCGGCAGGCGCAATGGCGGAGGGTTTAATTCAAACCAACACCTCCCTCACCACTTTCCCGTGAACATCGGTCAGGCGGAAGTCCCGTCCCTGGAACCGGAAGGTCAACCGCTCGTGGTCGAAGCCGAGCTGGTGGAGAATGGTCGCGTGGAGATCGTGGACGTGAACGCCGCCCTCGACGACCTCGTAGCCGAAATCGTCGCTGGCCCCGTGGATCCTGCCGGCTTTGAAGCCGCCACCGGCGACCCACATGGTGAAGGCGTCGATGTGGTGGTCGCGTCCGCCGGCTCCGCCGTCGCGAATCTCGCCCATGGGGGTGCGGCCGAATTCTCCGCCCCAGATCACGATGGTGTCCTCGAGGAGACCTCGCTGTTTCAGATCAAGGACAAGTGCGGTGGAGGCCTGGTCGATTTCGCGGCAGATCTCGGGAAGATGCTTGTCGAGGTTCTCGGTGGGGCCGCCGTGGTGATCCCAGTTCGTGTGGTAAAGCTGCACGAAGCGCACCCCCCGCTCGACGAGCCGGCGGGCGAGGAGGCAGTTGTTGGCGTAGCTGTTGCCGCCCGGCTTCGCGCCGTAAAGGTCGAGGGTGGCCTGGCTTTCGCCTGACAGATCCATCAATTCCGGCGCGCTGCTCTGCATGCGATAGGCCATTTCGTAGGCGGAGATGCGTGTCGAGATCTCGGGGTCTCCCGTAAGATCGAGACGCTGGTGATTCAGTGTCCCGACGAGGTCGACAAAATCGCGCTGTCGCTCCGCGTTGATGCCTTTGGGATTAGCGAGATTGAGGATGGGGTCGCCGCTGCCACGGAAGGGCACGCCCTGGTAGCTGGAGGGCAGGAATCCCGCCGACCAGAGCGCGTTCCCGGCGCGGGGACCGCGGGGGCCCGATTGGAGAACGACAAATCCGGGCAGGTCACGGGATTCGCTTCCGATCCCGTAGGTGACCCAGGACCCCATGCTGGGGCGCCCGGGGACCTGGAAACCCGTGTTCATGAAAAGCTTGGCGGGACCGTGGTTGAAGACATCGGTCTTCATGCCGCGCAGCCAGGTGACTTCGTCGACGATCCGTCGATGATGCGGGAGCAGGTCGCTGAGCGACATGCGCGCCTCGCCGTAGGTTCCGAAGGGACGCTGCCCGCCGAGCAGCTTGGCGTCCTTGCCGATGAAGGCGAAGCGTTTGCCCTTCACGAGCGATTCGGGCGGGAGCTGGCCATGGAATTCACGGAGACGCGGTTTGTCCTCGAAGAGTTCGAGCTGGCTCGGACCGCCGGCCATGAAAAGGAAGATGACGTTCTTCGCCCTGGCGCCGTGGTGGGACCGGCGAGGAGCCATGGGATCGGAGGGCATCGACGCGGCCTGGCAATCGCGTGAAAGCAGATCGGTCAGGGCAATGGAACCGAGGCCGACACCGCACTGTCCGAAAAAATGGCGGCGGGTCTGCTGGTGGAGGGAGGAAAGTCCGTCGTTCATTCTCTCGTAATAAACTCGTCCGTGTTCATCAGGGCCCTCGCGACGGTCGTCCACGACGCGGCCTCGGCGGGATCGATCCCCTCGGGGCTCCCCTTCGGGGCGACGGCTCCGGCGGCAGCGGGATCCTTCGTGAAGGAGGTGAACTGGGTTTCCCGGAACGAGGCGACGGCATTACGTTCGGCGTCGGTGGGAGGGCGCGCGTAGCAGAGCAGAAAGGCGTGTTCGAGGCGCGCCTCGTCGCCGTGGGGAACTTCCTTCAGCAGGCGTGCTCCCAAGCCTTGGGCGATCTCGAAGAGGGCCTCGTCGTTGGCAAGGGCGAGGGACTGCAGGGGGGTGTTCGAGCGGACCCGTGCAGTACAGACGCTTTGGAAATCCGGCGAGTCGAAGGTGGTGAGCAGCGGATAGGGCGCGCTGCGATAGAAGCG
>JAGRPC010000090.1:13090-29615 GCA_020439925.1 Verrucomicrobiia bacterium
TTCGTCTGGGTGAACGCGTAGACCCCTTCGGGCTGGGGCGGTCTCACGGGAGGACCTCCGATTTTTGGATGAAGCAATCCGCTCGCGGACAGGGCCGCGTCGCGGACGATCTCGGCTTCGACACGAAGGCGGTTCTGACGGGCGAGGAGGGTGTTCAGAGGGTCGGTCTCGGCAAGGTCGGCGCGGGCATGCGAAGACTGTCGGTAGGTGGCCGAGGTGACGATGAGCTTGTGAAGGTGCTTCATCGACCAGCCGTTCGCGACGAAATCGTGCGCGAGCCAGTCGAGCAGTTCGGGATGGGTGGGAAACGTCCCCTGGGTGCCGAAGTCGTTCTCCGTCGCGACGAGGCCCTTGCCGAAGTGTCGCATCCAGACGCGATTGACGGTGACGCGGGGAACGAGCGGATGATCCGGACGCACGAGCCAGTGCGCGAGGTCGAGACGATCGGGCCGCTCTTTCTTTGCGGAGTCTCCGGGGAGAGGGGGGAGCACGGCCGGCACTCCGGGTTTGAGCGGACCCGTCTTGAGGTCGTGGTCGAGGAAGCTGCCGCGCAGGTGGATGAAGGTCTCGCGAGGTTGGGGCAAGTCGCGCATGACCATCGCGTTGACGGCGCCCCCCAGACCGAGCGACTGGCGTGCCGCGACTAGAGTCCGCTCGGCTCCGGCCTTTTCCTGGTCCGCCTTGGCAAACGTGGCGGAGAGAAGTTTCTTCTGTTCGTTGGTGCGTTTGTCGGGAGCAGCCCGGAGGGCAGCGAGAAGGGGAGTCTCCTTTCCGCCGGAAGCGATCCCGGCCAGTTCCGCCTTTTCCCATTCCATCTGGCGTTTTGCGGTGGCGGCCACGACCTTGGCGAGAGCGCTCTTCGCGTCGTCGATGGCTTTCAGCTTCGCTGGATCCGGATTCTCGAGGAACATCTCTCCCTCGGCCACTTCCACCGTGGCACCGGTGCTGTTGATGTCGGTGCCGTGGTTGAAGAAGGCGAAGAGTTCGTAGTATTCGCGGTGACTGACGGGGTCGTACTTGTGTGTGTGGCACTGGGCACAACCGAGGGTGAGGCCGAGCCAGACGGCACCGGTGGTGTTGACGCGATCGACGACTTCCTCGTTGCGGAACTGCTCGTCGTCGGTCCCTCCCTCCTGGTTGATGAGGGTGTTCCGGTGGAATCCCGAGGCGACGAGCTGTGCCTTGGTCGGGTTCGCAAGGAGGTCTCCGGCGATCTGCTCGATGGTGAAACGGTCGAAGGGCAGGTCGTCATTGAGGGCGCGGATGACCCAGTCGCGATAGGGCCACATTTCGCGGTCTCCGTCGATGGAGTAGCCGCTCGAGTCGGCGTAGCGGGCCTGGTCGAGCCAGTGACGTCCCCAGCGTTCGCCGTAATGAGGCGAGGCGAGGAGTTCGTCGGCGAGTTTTTCGACGGCCTTGTCGGGATCCTTCGGATGTTCGGTGAGAAAGAATTCAACTCTCTCCGGTGCGGGAAGCAACCCGGTCAGATCGAGGGAGAGGCGGCGGATGAGGGTGGCGGGATCGGCTTCGTGGGACGGTTGGATACCGCTCTCCTCGAGGCGGGCGAAGACAAAGCGGTCGATGGGATTCTTTGCGGAAGCTTCGTCTTTCAGCCCGGGAGGCTCGGCGGCTTCGATCGGCTCGAACGCCCAGTGCCCCTTGTATTCGGCACCTTCGGCGATCCACCGGCGAAGGGTTTCGGCCTCGGCCGGAGAGATGGTCTTTTTCGTTTTCGGAGGCGGCATGACCTCGTCGGGATCGCCGCTGAGGATGCGGGAGAGGATCTCGCTGTCTCCCGGTGACCCGGGAATGACGGCTCCGCTTTCAATGGCCGACGTTCGATGGTCGAGGCGGAGGTCTCCCTTCAAGGATTTCTCGTCGGGGCCATGGCACTGGAAACACTTGTCCGAAAGAATGGGCCGGATGTCGCGATTGAAATCGATCCTGCCTCCTGCTGCCGAGGAAAACGACGGAAGAAGGAAGAGGAGGAGAAAACTGCCTGGATGGCGGGACATTTGACGGAATTTAAGGGGATTTCCCACCTTCCCCAAGGGCCGCGTCCGCGCCTAGGGCTTCAGTTCTCCGGTGTGGCAAGAGCCTTGAAGGCCGTCTGGAGGCTTGCCGCGGTTCCGGCGATATCCTCCCGGTTGCGAAGATCGCTGGGCAGATTGTCGATGAGGGCTATGGCCTGTTCGAGGTAGAATACGGCCAAGGTCCGGGAGGACGGGATTTCCGGGTCGAGGCAGCGGGCGGCGCTGGCATAGGCCTCGGCGAGGCGCACTTGCGAATCCGCGTCGTAGGAGCGCCGCTTCACCTGCTGTTCCCTCACCTTGATTTCCTCCCGGAAGAGGACGAGGGCGGCCTCGGGTTGTTTCTGGTCGAGCTGGATGGTTCCGAGGGCGCGAAGGGCGTCGAGGTAGGCGGCCCCGGCTTCTTCGGCGATGCTTGGAGCCGCGTTATCGAGAGACTTCGCGAGGACGGTGAGATCCTGGTAGGTGGAGGAAGCGGAGGCGAGTTCGCCGGCGGCGTATTCGTAGCTGCCGAGCTGCAGCATCACCCGCACCGCCTCGACGGCATAACCGGGAATGTCCGAGGGCAGTCCGTCCTCGATGCGGGCGTTGAGGATGGAAAGGATCTCGTTGAGGGTTGAGATGGCCTGCTTCGGCTCCTTGGAAAGGGCGTGGACCCGCGCCAGGGAGCGGTAGTTGGAGGCAAGTTCCTTGAGCTGGGAGAGGGAGAAAATGCCGTTGGCGTCGCTGACCTGGCTGCGCCATTCGAGGGCCTCGGAGTAAGCGGCGGCCGCTTCCGGGTAGTTTTCCTGGATCTCGTGGATCTGGCCGATCTCGACGAGGTCGCGGGAGGCGAGGAGGGGGAGGTCCTCCGGAGCATTGGGGTCCTCGGCCAGTTCGGACCGGATTTCGTAGGCACTCGTGAAGTCCTTGAGGGCCTGGTTCAGATCTCCCCGTTCGAGGGCCTGGCGGGCGCGCAGGGCCGCGGTTTGGGCGGAAAAGCGGAGGATGCGGGTTGAGGTCGGAAGATCCTTCGAACGGTTCTCGAGGAAGGTCTTGGAGTTTTCCGCGACGATGGAATAGAGGCGGTCGGCCCCGGTTCCGGAAATATCCCCCTTGTTCAGTTCGCTCACGAACAGGAGCATGAGCTCGACGGCAGCCCCCGCGCTCTTTTCATAGGCTGCCGAGGCAACCATGGCCTCCGACGTGGCTCGGCTGGCTTTGCGAGCCTGGATGAAGGCGAAGCCGGAGGCCCAGAGGGCGACGACGAGGAGGATCGCGAAGATGGTGTTGAGGCGTCGGGCCCGCTTGACCACGGATTGCTGGTCAAGTTGCTGGATGCGGCTCCAGACTTCACGCATGTCGGCGGGGCGCTCGCGAGGATCCAGGCTGAGGCACTGTTCGATGAGTTGCTTTCGGTCGCTCGGAATGTAGAAAGTGGACGGCCACTCGATCTCCTCGACCGCTTCGACGAGGGTGGCGATCTGGTTACCATCAATGGCTTTGCCGAGGTCCCCGGACGTGGAATCCGTTCCGGTTTCGTAGAGGGTGGATTCGGGGTCGAAGTCCCCGCGATCCGCGCCGGCGAACCCGCCGAGGCGGGGGAGGTCCCCGGTGAGGAGCTTGTAGGCCACCACGCCGAAGCTGTAGACATCCCAACGAAACCCCTTTCCGTCCGCGGAATCACGCGGATTCCGAAGTTGCTCGGGACTGGCGTAGAGCGGAGTGCCTACCGGCTGTGCGCCTTCCGCGGCGAGGCCGCGGCTCTGTCCAAAGTCGCAGATCTTGATGTGATGGGGCGTCTCGTCGGTGAGAAGGATATTCGAGGGCTTGAGATCGCAGTGGATGATCTGGTTTCGGTGCAAGTAGGCGACGGCGTCGGCGATATCGCGGATGAGACGCCAGCCTTCCCGGTGGTCAACGTGGCCGCAGAGTCGTTCCAGGGTGCGCGTTTCCCACGATCCGTCGAAATTCAGATAGGCATGCAGGCCCATCGCGTAGTAAGGCGGATCGTGGAGGAGGTCGAAATCGTGAAGGGTGACGATGCCCTGGTGCTCGGTGACCTGAGAGAGTTTTTCGAGTTCGCGCGCCATGGTCGCAAGATCCACCGCCCCCGGGCGGAAGATCTTCAGTGCCCGCTCCGAAATACCTCGGTAGGTGGCGCGAAAGACCTGACCATAGGCGCCCTCGCCCAGCGGTGGCTGGTGGATGACATAATCCTTGATCCTGATGGAATCTTCCTCGGTCACTTCGTCAGGCTTTGAATTTCGCCGGCCCATCCCTCGGATGGGGGATTCTTTCGGAACCAGAGGGCTTTTTCCCTCAACCACATGGCGGCAGGGTCGTCCTCGGTGAGGGAGTCGAGAAGGTCGATGGCGTCGTCCCACTGGCCGTGATTGAATTGGTTGAGGGCGCGTTCATAGGTGCGGGCATCGTCGTCGGAGACGCCGGAACCTCCCAGTTCCCTCGGGAGGACAAGCTCGTGGATGGGATAACTTTCCGCAAAACCGGCGGGCCGGATCAGACAGAGCTGGCGAAAGCTGCGCCCTCCCTTGTCCTTGATTCTGCGATAGGTCTCGTCGGAAACGAGCACGGGAACGCGAAACTCCTTGGCGATGCGTTCAAGGCGGGCTCCGAGATTCGCGACGCTGCCGAAAACGCTGATGTGCCATTGCTGGCTCGGGCCGGTCTTGCCCACGGCGATGCGCCCCGTGCTGACGCCGACACGCACGGCGGCCATGTGCCGGTTCTGTTCCTCCTCGAACTGCACCCGGTGGGCGAGGCGCTGCACGATGGCCTCGGCCGCCTCGACGGCGAGGAGGGCATGGTTCGAGTTTTCGTCGGCGAAATCGGGCCAACCCCAGAGACCGAGAGCGCCGTCGCCGGAGAAGTCGGTCACGACCCCGCGGCTGCGGAAGACTTCCTCGGTGATGAGTCCCACGACCTTCTGGTTCTCGTCGAGACGTTCGAGGATTTCCTCGTCGCTCTTGGCGAGTTCGAGGTGGCGTGAGTGGCCTCGCCGATCGACGAACATCACGGTGCAGTCGACCATGGCGGGCTCGAGCTCGGACTGATCCCGGACGCGGAGGACCTTGCGAAGTCCCGGCGAAAAGTAGGCGGCCATCTGGTCCTGCATCTTCTGGTCGGCCCGCGCGGAGAGGAGGCTTGCGACCAGGGATCCGATGAGCCGGATGAAGGGGACGAAGGCGGCGGCGGCGGTGTCGGAGGCGTGGCGGGTTTCGACGTAGAGAAAAACGGGGCGTCGCTGGGCGTCGCGGTAGATTGCCGCCGATTCGTCGAGGCGTGCCACCGGGATGATCATGACCCAGTCGATTTTTTCACCGAGGCTGGCCGCGGAAAAGACGCGATTGTTGTCCTTCGAGGCCCAGATGCGGATGTCGGCCGGATTCGGCTGGGAGAGGTTGATGCGATTGAGCAGTGTCCGGCTCGGGCGGAAGTCTGCGCGGGCGAAGGGATCGGGATTGAGGATCTCGTAGTCGACTCCGTCTTCATCCTTCTCCACGGCGATAAAAACGGCAGTGACTCCCTTTTGTCCCGGCAGGGCGTTCTCGAGGAAGACGGCAGCCCGGGTGAAGAGATCCTCTTCGTCGGTCCAGCCGCTGAGCACCTGCTGTGGCAACTCGCGCTGGAGCAGTTTCAGTTGGAGGCGCAGGCTGTATTCGTCGAGTTGCTCGACTTCGTCATAGTCCTGCCGGGTGGCGCTGACGGGAGCGTCTTCGTATGACTCCTTTTCCCGATCGCGCTCCTGATGATACCGCTCCAGCTCCGATTCGAGGTCGGCGAGCGACTTCAGCCAGTAAACCGCGGTGAGGCCGCTTGCGCCAAAAACGAAGGATTCGCCGAGGCGAAGTTCCACCGGGTCCGCCAGCGGTTCGCGAGCGTTGGCGGCGGCCTGGCGATAAAGCAGGTTCGGAGTGCGTCGACCGGTGAGCGCCGGAAGCCGACGGACGGTGAGATGATCGTCCTCCTGTCGCAATGCCTCGCAGTGGTTGCGGCTGACGAGCCGGTCGTCCCAGGTGACTCGAAGCAGATCGACGGCCTCGTCGTCGAGACTTTCGGGCTTGCGTCCGATCCGCAGGGGACGGCCCGCCACGGCCTGGGCGACCGCCACTTCCTTGGGATTCTCCAGATTAACCGCCACCAGGTACATCTCGTCGGATCTTGACTTCCGCTCAGCAGAGCGCGGACGGCGCGAACGCCTCCCGGATGAGGGGTTCGATTTCGCGGGCGGCTTCCTCGACCGTGATTTCACGACCGCATTCTCGGGATAGGGATGTCATGGTGACGCCACTGATGCCGCAGGGAGTGATGGCTTCGTAGCCGGAAAGATCGCTCGAAACATTGAGTCCGAAACCGTGCATCGAAACCCATTTTCGGACCCCCACTCCGATGGAGGCGAGTTTCCGATCCTCTACCCAGACTCCGGTGAGGCCTTCCCTGCGATCCGCATCGATACCAAATCCGGCGGCGAAATCAATCAACAAGCCTTCGATTCTCCTTAGGTAGGCGTGAAGGTCTCGGCCGTGGAGGCCGAGGTCGAGGATCAGGTAACCGACGAGCTGACCGGGCCCATGGTAGGTGGCCTGGCCTCCGCGGTTGATCTCGAATACGGGATGCGGGAGATCGCCGGAGTCCCGTAGGCTGGAGCGGTCGCGTGTCCGCCCGATGGTGTAAACCGGCTCGTGTTCGAGAAGCAGCACGGTGTCTCCGCATTCGCCGAGGTGACGAAGCTCCACGAGCTCGTTCTGCAGGGCGAGCCCATCGGGGTAGGAAATGGATCCGAGCGAGCGGAATTCGATCATCGCCGGGAGCTTACGCGTTCCGGTGCCCTCCCCGCAACCTTTCAGAACGACGCGACCGTTGAAAGGAGGCACCATTTGGAAGATTCGAAAGCCACCCGTCGTGAAGGAGGAGTCGCACCGGAATGATTTCCCCGATGGCCCGATAAATCTTTCACGGTTCCAAACTGTTTTTGCCAAAAAGGGTTCACCGGCGCTAAGGTCTGTTCATGTTCTGGCTTCGCTGGATCCTCTTTTCGTCGCCGCTCTGGCTCGTCTTCGGAGGAAGCTGGCTTTTCCGGACAGTGGCCGAGTTCCAGTTGATGCATGAATCGGATGCGATCGTCCATGCCATCAACCGTCCGATCGGTCCGATCAGCCCCTTCCTCCCAGCGGAGGGGATCGAGGGCGAGATCGCCGGGCTGATTTTTGAACCGACACTGAAGCGGGACGAGCACCTTCACCTGCGTCCCAACCTGATCGAAAGCTGGACGTCCCGCACCGTCTTGACCGTCCGTTGCGAAAGTGAAGAGGCGGCTGGCGAGGCGGAGGCGCGGATTCGTGCGGGTGAGGCTCCAGCGGGAGGTCCAAAGCCCGTCGCCCTTGAGCGCCTGGATTCGATTCTGACCGTGGTCTTCGACGGGGTGGACGGGGATCTGGAGACCAGGCTTCTCAAGGGTCTGCCATCCGAGCTTCTCGGGGATTATCTTCTTGTCAGGGTGTCGTCGGCGCATTCGGTGGAAAAGCTGGTGGGGGATTGGCTGGCCGATTCGGCGGAAATGTCACAGGTTCGCATGCTGGAATTCAACGGGGACCGGGAAGCGTTGCTTTTCCTGCGAGGAGAAACCGACCGGGTCCTGCGGGATCTTAGGCTCTACCTCGAGTCCAACCCCGGTGCCTCTCCCCGGCTCGACCTGGTGGGAAGGCGTTGCCACACCAGTGCTCGGGAACAGCTCATCGATCTCCGCGGAGGTGTGACCTGGCATGACGGGCAGCCCTTTTCCTCGCGCGATCTCGCCTTCTCCCACGCCTTTGCAACGGGGCCGGATTCACCTCTTCCTTTGGTGCGCTCCTTCGCCTACGTGGATTCGCTCGAGGTTATCTCCCCTCTGAGGCTCCGGGTCAAATGTCGCGAGGTGCCCTCGAACTTCCTCGAGATCTGGGAGCGACTGCCTCTTCTGCCGGCCCATCGTTTCGAAAGCGATGGCGCGACTGAGAATCCAAGCCGGGCGCTCACTGATTTTCTGGACGAGCCGGTGGGCCTCGGCCCCTATCGCCTTGAAAGGCGTCGTAGCGACGGAGGAATGGAACTGGTGGCGCACGAAGCCTACCCGTTCGGCGTTCCCGGGGAGGCGAGGCTTCGCTACCGGCAGTTTTTCTCCCTCGAGTCGATGCTCCTTGCCCTGCGGACGGGAACGCTGGACCTGATCGAGCCCGATTCTCGTTTCAGCGAGTGGGCTCGCCGAAATCCAGGTTCGGTGGAAATCATCGAGGAATGGCCGCGCTTTCAGCATGTTGTTGTCTGGAATCTGGATCGTCCGCCCCTAGACCGTTCTCCCGTGCGTCAGGCCCTCGCCCGTGCCTATGATCCCGGGGCGATCCTCCGTGCCGAAGAGTCGGAATACCAGGTTCCCGTGAAGAGTCTCTTCGCCCCCGGGCTGTCCATGGTTGCCGAGCCGATGCTGCTGCCACTCTACGATCCGCGCGGAGCCGAAAACCTTCTCGAACGCGAAGGCTTTGTTCTCGACGAGAAGAGTGACCACCGACGTGATGGACAGGGGCAGCCCCTCGCCTTCACCCTTCTCGTGAGCGATTCGAACGCCACCCACCTCCGTCTCGCTCTGGGGTTGGCCGAACAATGGGCCGGGATCGGTATCGAGGTGAAAGTCGAGACGCTCCCCTGGGAAGAGATTCTCGCCGGACGATTGCCGGGACGCGACTACGATGCCGTGCTCGTGAGCTGGGAACTGCCGAAGGGAAGGGATTTGCGAGATTGGTGGCATTCGGGGGCGTCGCAAGCCGGAGGCGGCAACCTCGGTGGCCTGCGCGATGCGGAGGTCGACCATTTGCTCGAGTCGATCTGGGAAGAAACCGATCCGGTGAAACTTACCGAACTCACCGCCTCCCTGCAGCGTGCCATCGCCGCTTTGCAACCTTGTCTCTTCGTCTGTGACTCAGGCCGCCTCCTCACTGTGCGACCTGGAGCCATCGAGGTGAGAGCTCCCGGAGTAGAGGAGCCTGTTCCACTTGAGTCCATCGGCGCTCCCCTAGCCAACTCCCGCCCGTGGTGGGTCAAACGCATTCCAGCCAAGCCCTGAATCATGTTGCGTCGATTGCTCCAGCGTGTTCTCGTCGCCTCGATCCGATTCGGAGCGGCAGGGTTGCTTGTCATCGTTCTGGTGGAGATCGCCTTTTGCGTCTTTGGCGGCTCAAAAGCCCACGTCTGGGATCCGGATTCGTGGGGGGGAGTTCCCGAAAGCCTTGCCACCCGGTTTCTGACTTGGCCGGAATTGCTCCGCGAGCGTGTCGCCGCAAGCGCAAGAGTTCTCGCGCTTGCCGTTCCCGCAGTCTGGTTGGTCGGCTACACCTGGGGAATTCTCGGTGCCCGCCTGAGGCGCTACGGTGGCTCGCGATGGCTCGCCTTGCCCTTTTCCTCCTTCGCCTGTGTGCCGGGATTCTGGTTCGTCGGCCTTGTCGCGATCTATTCCTATTTTCACTGGCAGCGGCCGGGATTTGCCGACGATCTGGTCGTTGAGCGGGGCCCCGATCTCCTCGCGTGGTGGAATGCTGCCGTGGTGGCCGTGCCGCTCGTCGCGACGGGGGTTGCGTGGCAGATTCGCTCCGTCGCCTTTGTCCTTGAGAGTGAAGTTTCCCGGCCGTGGGTTCGTGGACTGCATGTTGCGGGGGCGGATGATGAAGAGATTTTTTACCGCCGTGTCGTCCGTCTCGCGGCTCCTTGCCTGGCAGCGATCTCAGATCGTTTCCTTCCCGTGATGATGGGTGGGCTCATCGTCGTCGAGACCGCCTTCCACTATCCGGGGACCGGCTCCCTCCTGATGGATTCGCTGCATGCCGGTTCGTATCCGGGCATCGTTCTCTGCACCCTTGTCCTCGCTCTGATTGTCATCGCAGCCGCCTGTTTGCGGGAATGCCTCTCGAACCGGACTCCGCTCCCATGAACCGACGCCAGTCCCAGATGGCGCATTCGTTCCGCGCCGCTCTCGTCAAGCTCTGGAAGATCCGGCGCGTCATTGTCCTGGCGGCTCTTTACCTCGTATTTTTTCTCTGGCTTTTTTCGGGGGAAACGATGGGGAACCAGCGCCTTCCCGAGCATTTCGAACTGCGTGGCGCTCCTGCCTGGCAAGCTCCCGGACCCGGGCATCCCTTTGGAACGGCGGTCAACGGAGCCGACCTCTATGGCCTCACCCGGTTTGCTCTCGCAACGGGCGTTTCCGTCGCTGTCCTTGCAGTTTCTCTTGCCATAGGCGCTGCGTTGCTCGTGACATCCCTCTTTGTCTTTGAAGATCGTGAGAACCGTTTTGAGAGGCTTGAGCGGTTTTGTCGCGCTTGCGGAATGGTGCCGGGGCTGTCATTGGCCGCCATTCTCCTCGCCGGGGGTGGAGGAGGGCGGCTGCTTGAGGTTCTTGGCCTGACGGCGGTGCTCGTGATTCCCTTGTGTCCAGTACTGGCGAGGTGGTTCCGGGAAAGTGAGGAAGATTTTGACCTGGTCGCGGCCCGCATTCTCGGGCTTTCGCGACGGGACGTGGTGCTGCAGCGTCTCATGCCCGGAGTCCTGAGGCGCCTTCCGGGAGTGTTCGCCGTTTGGGTGCCTCACGCCTTGCTCGCGGAAATGGCCCTTTCCTTCCTCGGGCTCACCGGCGAAAGACCCGGAGTGGGTGCCATGATTGCCCTGGGGCAGGACTATCTCATCGAAGCACCATGGATGGCGATTTATCCCGGGTTTCTCGCTGCGGTGGTGGTGATGATTCTTTCCTTTCTTGGCTGGAGAGTTTCAGCGGCGTTGCGCACCGGCCCGTTGCCTCCGGTTATGTGATCCTGACATGAACCCTGAATCTGCTCCGCTGCTCGAGGTCGAGAACCTCACCGTCGAGCTCCCCGATGTTCTCGAAGAGGGGAGAATTGGTCTTCGCCATGTAGGGCTTACGTTGAAGAGGAACGAGATATTCGTGCTTGCCGGGGAGTCGGGTAGCGGCCCTCTTCTGCTCGCCAGCCTCCTTGCAGGCATCGCCGCACCGCGGTTGCGCCTGCTTTCCGGACGCCTCGTCGTTCTTGGGCAAGAGGTGATTCAAAGCCGGGCCGGTCGCCGCCGTCTGTGCGATCTGAGGCGCGGCCCGGTTACTGTGATCGGTGATGCCTCGATCGTCCCGCTCGAACCCGTCCACACCGTCCGGCAGTGGTTGCGCGAGGTCAGGAGGCTGGCAACAAGGGGGAGCCGGGCGTGGGAGGACTGTTTCTTTCACGCCGGACTGGTTGAGCCGGAGACGATCCTCGGACGCCGCCTCGCCTCCCTCACGCCCCTCACGAGGGCGCGCCTTGGCGTGGTGAGATCCATGCTGCTGGGCTCGGAGTTGATCATATCCCTGGAGGTCGAGAAAGGACTCGATCCGCTTTCCCGCATCGCCTACCGGGAGCTTCTCCGCCGAATTCGCGACGAAGGAGGACCCTCCATTCTCTGCACTGTCGGATCTCTCCGCGGTGTGGAGCGCTACGCAAACCGTGTCGCCGTGTTCTACGAAGGGGGGCTCCTCGAGAGTGGTCCGCCCCGCGAACTTCTTGCCGAACCCCGTTTTGCCTATACCAGGGAATTCCACGCCTGCGCGCCCTTTCTGGAACCGGGTCGGGGAGACGTTTCTCTGGGGCGGTCGATCTCCCGCGAGGCGGTGCGGGAGGCCGAGGAAGCCGTCCATCAGGGTTGGGAAAGCGCCGTGGTCGGACCCACGGGATAGTCGAGAAGCGGTGAGGGGAGGAGCGTTCGTGAATCTCCGTTGGGGACTCCTTCCCGCCAAAGGAGAACGGCGAACCCGCCAACTCCGGGAGAGTTGTGAGGATATAGGCGATAGGAGGGAAATTCCGACAAGGGAGACCGCAGTGATGCGAGGTGCGGTACCTCCACCGGACAGAAACCGGCTCCGGAGCGTTCGAGCCACTTCTCGATCACTCCTTCATTCTCTCGTTCGCTGAACGTGCAGGTCGTGTAGAGGAGAAATCCTCCGGGAGCCACCGTCAACGCCGCTGCCTCGAGGATACGGAGCTGCCGTCGTGCATTCCCCTTGATTGTCGACGGATGAAAACAGCCCGGATTGGCGATTCCCTTGGCGAGGAGCGACTGGCCGGAGCAGGGCGCGTCGACGAGACACAGGTCGAAGGCCTCAGGGGCGAGGCTCGCGATCTCTTCCGGCATGAGTCGTTGCGTGCAGGCATTCCGGATCCCGCATCGGGCGAGGTTGTGGCGCAGTGGCCCGAGGCGCTTGCCTTCGACTTCGTTGGAGAGAAGGAGTCCCGGCCGGACCAGGACCGAGGCGAGGATCGATTTGCCGCCGGGAGCAGCGCAGAGATCGAGGACGCGTGGAGCCTCGGGCAGTCTGTCCCTTGCGGTGATGAGTGCGGAGGCCGCGGTCACCGAGGAAAAGTCGAGCGGATAGATTTCACCGGCCTCGTAAGCACGGGAGCGGCCGATTTTTTCGCCCGGTTTCACGAGGTCGATTTCGTCGGGGACCCAGGAGGGCAAAGTCCCTCGTTCGACCGTGTCGAGTTCCCCCGCTGTGCGCGGGCCCGTCCAGACCACTGCGCTGCCGCGCGGTTCCGGTTCGAGGAGGGCGGCAAGAAACGCGCGCTGCTCCGCCTCCCCATTCGGGAAGAGCGTAGTCGCCGCCTTTTTCATGAGATTCGTCGCTTCCATCATTCCTCTGCCTCCGGGCTGGACTTCGGGCCGTATTGGCCTATCGGAAGTTTCTCACTCCCTTAGCCTCCATCGCCCATGATCAACGAAGAATCCGTTCGGGAAAAGCTGAAGAAAGTCAACTATCCCGGCTTCAGCCGCGATATCGTTTCTTTCGGACTGATCAAGCGCATCACCGTCTCCGGCAACGACGTGTTGGTCCTCGTGAGTCTTGCGACCCGTGATCCGGCCGTTCCCCGAGCCATTCACCAGGGCATCGAAGAGGCGCTGGCCACCCTAGAGGGAGTCGGCAGGGTTGAGATCGATTTCGACCTGAAAGATCCGCCCGAGCCGGTGGCCGGAAACCCCGCGGCCGCGCAGACTTCCATCCCGGGGGTGAAAAAGGTCATCGCCGTGGCCAGCGGCAAGGGAGGAGTCGGCAAGTCGACGGTGGCCGTCAACCTCGCCATCGCCCTCAGCCGCACCGGAGCCAAGGTCGGGATCTGCGACTGTGACCTCTACGGCCCGAGCATCGCCCTCATGCTTGGCGCCACCGACCAGCAACCCATGGCCACCGAACACAACGAGATCATCCCGATCGAGGCGCACGGGCTCAAGGCCATCTCCATGGGATTCCTCCTTTCGGAGGACTCTCCCGTGATCGTCCGTGGACCGCTCGCTACCCGATACACCCAGCAATTCCTGCGGCAGTGCCTCTGGGGCGAACTTGATTACCTCATTCTCGACCTGCCTCCCGGCACGGGCGACATCCAACTCACCATCGTCCAGACCGTGTCCATCAGCGGCAGCGTCATCGTCACGACGCCGCAGGAGGTGGCCCTGATTGACGCGCGCAAGGCGGTCGCGATGTTCCAGAAGGTCCACGTGCCCATCACCGGACTCGTCGAGAACATGGCCTGGTTCGAGTGTGAGCACGGAACGAAATATCCCATCTTCGGCGAGGGTGGGGGAACGGCCGAGGCCGAGCGCCTTGGTGTGCCCGTCCTGGTCCAGATCCCCATCGACATCGCCACCCGCGATCGAGCGGACCGTGGCGAACCGATCGCTACCCTCGATCCTTCCACGAACCCGATTTCGGCGGTCTTTTCGGTGCTCGCGGAAAAGGTGATGGCGGCAGTGGGGTGAGAGGGCGTTCCGATTCTCCTCGGAAAGGAGGTCGACCGACCTCACCGGAAACCGTCGGCCTCCCGTCTTCTCCCCAAAGCCCGGACTTGACGTCACGACGGGTGATGTGCGAACAAAGGGTTCCGGGTTTCCGCCTGCCGGGGATCCGCCTGCACGAACTCATGAAAACGCTCATCTTGCTTCTCGTCCCCGGTCTCCTGGTTCTGATTCTTGCCTCGTGTACTTCAAACCGGCGTTACGGATGGTCCACCCGGCCCTATGGGGTGTATTCCTCTTCGGTCTACGCCGATGCTCCCGGTGGATGGGATGTCTACCGGAGCGGCAGTTCGACCCGCGTGAAATACACCGACTGAACCGGCCGTCTTTTCTGGTTCCTTCGCTGATGTCGGGGAACCAGAACCTCGGAAGCGTTGATCGTGGCGCAATGATGCCTGAAAATCGCCTCTTGCCCTCAGGTGTAAATTGCGATTAAGTCTCATTATCGCAATGGGTTGGTTTTGATGAATCCCCTTGGCGCTTTCTCTTGGCTTGGCCAAGATCACTTTCATGAAAGGAAATCCTGACGTCATTCAAGCCCTCAACGCCGGTCTCACCATCGAGCTCACGGCCATCAACCAGTATTTTATCTGCTCCAAGATGTGCAAGGACTGGGGGCTCAACAAGCTCGCGGCCCACTTCTACGAGGAATCGATCGAGGAAATGAAACACGCGGAGGAGGTGATTGACCGCATCCTCTACCTCGAAGGCATTCCCGAAATCGCCCGCTACGACAAGATCCTCGTCGGTGACAACCCGCGCCAGCAGATCCAGGATAGTCTTACGCTGGAATCCAAGGGCGTCTCTACCTACAACGAGGGCGTCAAGCTCTGCCTCGAAGTGGGGGATTCCGGAAGCCGCGACCTCATGGAGCGAATGGTGGTCGAATCCGAAACCAGCATCGACTGGGCCGAGACCCAGCTCGACCTGATCGAGCGCATTGGCCTCGAGCGTTATCTCGCCCAGCACATCGGCGAGGGTGGGAGCGATTGAATCTCCAGATGAACGCGCCCGTCTCCGCCGCTGCTTCGGTCTGTCGTTTTGCCTCGAAAGAGGGAAAAGACGGGCCGCTCTGCCATTGCACGGGGGTGAGTGAGGCGGCGGTGCGGGGAGCGATCGACTTCCGCGGCGTGAGTTCGGTCGAGGAGGTGGTGGCCACGACGGGGGCTGGTTCGGGTTGCCGTGCCTGCCATTGCAGGATCCAACGGGTGCTCAATGGCTTGCCTGCCCAGTGCGGTGGGCGCTTCGACTGGTGTCACGAGTGCAGTTGCATACGCGCGGTGTGTCGTTGTGAGGCGGCGTGAATCTGCGTCCCACGACAATTACTTGCCGGGCAATGACCAGACAGGGTCGAAGGGGAGACTCGACCCTCTTTCGGCGTCCGTGAGGCGTTTGAGGAGAAGACGGGCGGGCCCATCCGCCGGAACTTCTGAAAGAAAGGCAGTGAGACCGGCGCGCGCTTCATCGAAACGCTCTCCTTCGAAAGCGGAGAGGGCGTTCTCGTAGAGAGAGGAGAGTCGGTCCCAGTCTCCATAGATTCCGGGAACCTCGGGCTCGTGAAGGTCCAGCGGGGTCTGGATGTTCTGCACCCGGACCCGGCAGAGGCGTCGGGTGGGAAAGGTGTGCTTGACCCGGGAAGCGGTATCGCCGGTGATGAGAAGAGACGTCTTTAGAAACTTGGTGGCACCCTGGACGCGGCTGGCGAGGTTCACGGCAGTTCCGAGGGGGCCGTACTTGAACTTGCGATGGGTTCCGACGTTGCCGACTAGAGCCTCTCCCGAATTGATGCCGATACCGACCTCGGTGGGAGCCCCGACTACGGAGCGCCATTGCTCGTCGAGAGCAGGGAGTCGCTCGAGGATGCCGAGAGCCGCGCGGCAGGCGAGTTCGGCATGATCGGGCTGTTCGTTGGGGGCACCCCACATCGCGAGCAGTTCATCTCCCGTGTAATCCACAAGCACTCCGCCATGGTCGATGACAATACTCGAAAACTCACCCATGACCCCCCCGAGCCAGGCGATCGTGGCCGATGGGCCAAGACGTTCGCTCACCGAGGAGAAGCCGCGAATGTCGCAGAACATCACCGTGACTTCGGCCTGGCGCGCCTGCATCTTCATCGGGTCGGGGTTTCGCGCGAGTTCGCGGGCCAGTTCCGGCGTGAAGTGCTGCTCAAAGACCTTCTCCCGCAGGCGCTTCTTTTCGAGGCTGGCACTGAGTCGCGCCATGAGCAAGGCGGGACGGATGGGCCGGGAAAGGAAATCCTCGGCTCCGTTCTCGATACAGCGGACGGCGTCCTGCTCCTCCTGCAGGCCGGTCACGACGATGACGGGGGTGTTGCCAAGTCGACCCGACTCGCGAAGCCGGGAAAGGACCTCGAAGCCATCCATCTCCGGCATGCGGATGTCGAGAAGAACGGCATCATAATCCTCCGCCTCCATTTTTGTGATGGTCTCCACTCCATTCACCGCAAAGTCGAGACGGAAGCCATGAGGTTCGAGGAGGCGGCGAAGTAGGTCCCGGTTTTCATTGTCGTCATCGGCGATGAGAAGGTATCCGCTTTGGGAGGGGGGCGCGGTGGCGAAAGGTTCTTCGGTGACCGCTTTGTTGGTGCTTCCCGAGAGACCGGCAAGACAACG
>JAGRPC010000590.1 GCA_020439925.1 Verrucomicrobiia bacterium
TGCCGCGTGTAGGGCGAGAAGGTCTCGACATAACGGCGCTGCCCCTCGGCGTAGAGCGTCTGGAAGGCGAGGCTGGATTTTCCCGAACCGCTCGGGCCGGTCACGACGATGAACTTTCCGACGGGAAGGTCGAGGTCGATGCCCTTGAGATTGTTCTGCCGCGCCCCGCGGATCTCGATGAGGGAATCTTTCGTCGACGGTTTTCGTGTTCGTTTGCTCGCCATGCTTCGTGTCCCCGGAGGTTACGCACGGCGGGGAGGCTTGCATGGGGAAATTTGGCAGCGCTCGTCGCAGTTCTTTGAAAAGATGGAGTTTTTCACACTCCCCCGATCCGCCGCAGGATGGCGGCGGCGGCGGCGAAACCGCTTTCCATCGCTTCGTCGACGCGTCCGCGCCCGATAAGTCCGTCTCCCGCGAAGTAGAGGCCGTCCGCGGCTACGGCGGACATGGCCGCGGTCGCCACGCGGTCCGCGGGATGGGCGTATCGCCATCGCTGCAGGTCGGTCCAGACCGGCTCGGGCAGGTCGTGCCGGAGGAGGCGTCCGGTCTCGGCGAGGGCGTGTCCGACGACTTCGGCAGGGTTGCTCTCATAGTGCCGTCGCGTCCAATCCGGGGACAACTGGGCGACGAGGAGGCTCTGCCCCGCGGGCACCCGTCTTGCCTTGCGGTTTTCCAGGGAGACCCAGGCGAGGTCGTGTCCACGATCGGCGTTGATGAGCGCGTAGGCATCGCCCGGCAGGCGGATTTCCTCCTCAAAGGCGAGAAGGGCTGAGAATTGCGGATGATAGGCGACGGCCTCGAGGTCGGCGATCAACTCGGCTCGCGCCTGATGGTCGAACCGGCTTTCCCTGAGAAGATCGGCCGTCTGGGGCAAGGGCGGTGTCAGGAGGACGGCGGAGAAAGCGCCGAAGACCGTGCCGTCATCGGACTCAAGACTCCAGGTCCCCTTTTCCTCGATGAGTCGCCGGATGCGGATTTCCCGGATCACCTGGAAGGTGTCCAGCGCGGCGATGCGTTTCCCGAGGGAACTGATGCCGTCGCGATAGGTCCAGCGGGAATGCCGGTTTCGCTCCGGATCGGGCGGGAGAAGCTCTCCCTCCCGGTTGAAGGCGGTGATGTCGCCGAGGACGCGTGAAAGGCCTTCCGTCGGGAGTGTCTGGAAAATGAGCCGGGCGACCGAGTTGCTGCCGATCTTGAAATAATTCGCCCCGAAATCGTAACGGCAGCCTTCCCGGGTCCGCGAGGCGGCCCGTCCGGAGAAGCCGCGGCTCTTTTCCAGTACGGTCACCTCGCACCCGGCATCGGCGAGATGCAGGGCGGCGGCGAGGCCGGAAACTCCGGCGCCTACGACGGCGATGCGCGAAACCATGGAACTCCTGCGTTACGCGTCTCGCGAACTTCCGGACCGGTTTTCTCCCCCGCCCTGATTTGAACTTGGCGCAGGAAATGCTTGTCAGAGAAAGAGCAATTCCTCATCTTTTCAGGCTTTGCGGTAATCCGTTTCAGCGGTTCATGACCGAATGAATGCCGTTCCGACCAGTTGCCGGTCCCGTCTTCAGGCACGGGACTTCGAGTTCATCGCCGCCACCCTCGCGGGCAGTCCGGAGGAGAGAGGGTTCCTCAGCACCCTGTTCGAGGAACCGGCCGCTCTCGACGCCATTCTCGAAAACGATCGTCTCTTCCGCGCCGTCATGGAACTCACCATGCCGCTGGCGATCACGCCGGAGCTCTACTTCTACGTGCTCGTGAAACGCAGCCTCGCCGACGCCGGCATCGTTGATGCCGATATCGCCGACTACGTTGCCGCGACGCTCGCCGATCACGCCGGAGGCGCCCTCACCCGCAGCGATCGCCTGCCGGCGGAGGCGGCCTTCAGCTATCACGTCGACTTTGTCGAGCGGATCGGTGAAGCCGGTCCTTTCGAGCGCTTTTTCCTCGAGGTCCAGTGTGGCAACCGTTTCCTCGTGCTCACCGGGCTCTTTCCCCGCTTCCTCGAGCGGCGCGCGGAGCGCCGGGGTGCACCAGGCTTGAGCTATTACGAGAGTGTCGCCCGACAGTCATTCCGAACGGCGGGACTCCACCCTCTCGCCGAGGAGTATGCGGTGCGTGAAATCTACGGGCGCCTCGCCGAGTGTTTTCACGAGACGCGCAGGGCTCTCAACCGCATGGCGGAGAATCGTCTTTTCCTGGGGGCCTAATCCGTTCCGGTTGCCTCCGTCTCGCGCATCCGGCGAAGGGCCGGGCCGGAATCGAGATGCTTCAGAGTGCGAGCCGCCGCGACGTGGTCCTCGCAAAACCAGAGCATGCCGTCGGGGTGTCCGGGCCTGTCGATGGGCCGGTAATCGCGGAAGGTCACGAGAGCGAACTCCAGAGTCGGGTGATCGCGTCCGTCGCGGTGGCAGAAATCGCAGATGGGCGGCTGCATCGTCTCACGAACCCGGTTTGGGAGGGGTCTTCGGCAGGGGGATCGTCGGTTTGGCGGGGGCGACCCGCTTCAGGGGAACGGTCACCGATCCCGGTGCGGCCTTTGGCGGACCGGCGGGAGCCGCAAGCGGACGTGGTGCCGCCGGCACTTTCGGGGCCGCGGGTCCAGCGGCGGGAGCCCGGTTTGGAACGGGTGCCGCGGGCGCTCCCGGGGGAGGGGCGAGGGGCGTGCGGGGCGGGGCCGGGGCGGCTGCGGGTCGAA
>JAGRPC010000091.1 GCA_020439925.1 Verrucomicrobiia bacterium
AGTTCCTGCACGAAACTGTAGTAGCAGGGAAAGAGGGCGAGTGCTCCCGCTCCGATCACGAGGAGCACCGCGAGCAGGGCCCAGCCCTTTTCCAGCGAGGGAATGAGAACGCTCAGGGTGGTGAGAAGGCAGGCTCCCGCATAAACCCAGCGACGGGCGGTGTGGGCTCCGAGGCCCCGTTTGCGGATGAGCCAGAGGGAAACGAATCCGGCGAGAAAACAGCCCACATCGGTGGCGATGTAATAAGCCGACTGGAAGTCCAGTGCCGCCGTTTCGCTGTAGCCCCGTCCGGTCTGGAGAAACTTCATGAGCCAGACCCGGTAGATATGCCAGACGGTCTGCGTTCCCGCGATGAGAAGGGCGAGAGCCCAGAAGCGCCGACTCAGGAGGATGCCTCCGAGGGGAGCCGCGGGGGTAGACTTTGCCTCCTCCTGCGGAGTCTCGAGATCGCGCGGCCGGAGCATAAGGAACCAGGCGGCGATCCAGAGGAGACCGAAGGCGCCGACGACCACGAAGGCCGAACGCCAAGAACCGAGTTCGTCGGTGAGGAGGACCTTCATCACCTGGGGCGTGAGGATGGCACCGATCGAGGCACCGCTCTGGAGGACGCTGTTGCCCATGGTGCGGTCCTTCTCGTTGAGGAGGGCGAAGGTCGTCTTGAGTGCGCAGGGCCAGTGACCGGCCTCGAAAAAGCCGAGGAGAGCGCGACAGACCAGCAGCTGCGAAGCGGTCGTGGTCCAGCCCGAGACCATGCCCATGACCGACCAGCCAGCGAGCACGCAGGGATAGAGCCAGAAGACCCGGAAGCGGTCGGCGAGAAACCCGAAGACGAGCGAACCGAGGGCGAATGCCCAGCCGAAGGCAAGCTCGAGGTTGCCATATTGTTGTTCGGTCAGGCCGAACTCCTCCGTCACGCGCACCGAGGCGTTCGCCAGGGTGACGCGGTCCATGTAGTTGATCGTGGTCGCGAGGAGAAGGAGTCCCGAGACCCACCATTTCCACGAGGATGAACGTGAGGGACCGGCCATCGCTTCAACCTTCCCAGCTCGATCCGTCCCACGCGATAACCCGCTCCAGCATCGCCACGGTCGCGGCGGTGAAGGTCTGGAAGAGCGCCTCGCCCTTTTCCGCGCTCGCCTCCCGCGGATCGCCGACATGACCGGGAACACTCCGGTCGTTCATGATCCAGCCGCGAGAGGCCGGTTCGAAGGGATTCCCGAACGGCACCTCGTCGGTGCCGGAGTGGTTTTTGACGAGCTGGGGCGCGAGGCGCAGGATCATCGAGGTCTCCCACTCGCAGGCATGACCCATGACCCGCTGCTTCAGGTCCGGATGGGAGGAAACGGCGTCCGGAGCGAGGTTCCAGTAGGTGGCGAAGAGGAGAAGCAGATCCTCGCGCCGGCGATGGCGCTGCCGCAGCTCAAAGACGGCCTGCTTTCCGGGGACATCGTTGCCTCCGTGTCCGTTCAGGAAAAAGAGCCTGCGGAAACCGTGGTGAAGGAAGTTCTCCATCAATCCGTCCAGCAGATCGAGGTAGACGCGGGGTTCGGCCGACATCGTGCCCGGAAAGTCGAGGTGATGGTGGGAATTGCCCAGCCACTGGAGCGGAGCGAAGAGGACCTGGTCACGAAGTTCGAGTTCGGCGCGCCGTGCGATTTCACCCATCAGCATGGAGTCGGTGAAGACCGGGAGATGGTGTCCGTGTTGTTCGAGGGCGGCGATGGGGAACACCACCGGGGTGTCCCGGTCGAGGGCGGCCACTTCGGGCCAGGTCATTTCGGCTAGCAACATGAGAGGAAAAAGTGGCTGGGTTCTTCATCATTCATGCGCAGAATCTCCCGGGGATGGCAAGCGCCGCGAATCCGGTGCCACGCGGATATCGCCCGTTGCCCGCTCCGGTGAATTGTGGTTCGATCGATGTGTGAAACCTTCCCTCGCTCCTGTTCCGGTTCTGATCGCGGCGGCGATGCTGTCGTGGGCGACAGGATTGCCGGTCCCGGCTCAGGATGCCGGGAAGGCGAAGGAGAAAGAGGACCTGCCGCCGATTCCGGCGATCCCCGGGGTGCCGGCAATGCGGGAACCTCCCCGCTCTCCCTTCCCGCAGCCGGGATCGGGAAAGGGAACTCCGGGGATGAAGGTTCCCGGGTTTCCGCTGCCGGGAACCACCGGGGCTCCACCGAAGGCGGAAAAGATCCGGCCCGAATTCCAACCCGGGAACACCTATCGGTTCCTCATGAAAACGGAGCTCATCGCCGGAAACGGCGACGGCTTCACGATGGAACATCAGGCCCGCTACGACGCGAAGGTCCGGGTCGACGGGAAATCGGGCATCGTTCTGAAGGCGCGGACCGAGCGCCTCGACCTGACGCTTCTCTCCCGCGGCTCAGTGCTCCATTACCGCTCTCTCGAGCCGGGGGATCAGGACACGCCTTTGGGTCGCCATGTCCGGGCCACCCTGAACCGCTCCGTGGATCTGACGCTGGACGAAAAGGGCCGTGTCGATGCCTCTGTCGAGGGAGGAAAAGGGGATGACGCCGCCCTTCTTCCTGGCATCCCCCGTTTCGGGCCGGAAGAACTGGTCCAGTTGGTCGCGGGCATCCCGCAGGGTTTTCCGGAGAAACGGGTGGCACCCGGAGACGCCTGGACGGTACACGGAACGCGCCAGCTCGGGGAGTTCGGCACCGCCGTTTTCGAGCTCTCCTGCCAGCACCAGGGGCAGGTCAGTTTCGAGGGGCAGAACGGGGTGCGGATCGCGTTCGCCGGGTTGCTTTCCGGTCATCTCAGCGAGGCCGTATCCGGGCAGGAGGCCGATATTTCTTCAAGTGCCGTCGAGGGATGGATCCAGTTCGATCCGCTCGACCGCATGGTGCGGCATGCCGAGCAACGGGTCCAGCTGGTCCTCTCCTGGCCCGGTCCACCCGCGGAAAACGGAGAAGCGACGGTCGTCGAATGGCCCGTCCGCCAGGTATCGACCCTGCGACTGCTCCACGTCGTGCCGACGCCTTGAGATCCCGCATCAACGACCGAGCCACTGGGCCAGCTGGCTGCGCGAGTCGGCCGGACCAATGATCGCGGAGCAGAGGGTGTCGGGGTCGAAGGCCACCCGGGCAGCCTCGCGGATGTCCTCGAGGGTGACGGACTCCAGCATCCGGTGGGCGTGATCGGGATCGATCCAGTCGTCGAAATAGAGGAGGGATTCCCCCGCCCACATCATCTGCGCCGAAGTGTTCTCGAGGCTGATGCGGTTCTGCCCGATGACGTAGGATTTCGCCTCTTCGAGTTCGGTGGAGGTAACTCCGCGCTGCCGGAGATCGTCGAGGATTCCGGAGATCGAGCGCAGCGCTTCGGAAAGGTTGCCGGGGCTGAGGGCGAGGTAAATCTGGAGAGCGCCAACGTCGGAGAAGCTGATGAGATCGCTTTGCACCTCGTAACAGAGGCCGCGCTGCTCGCGGATGACCTGGAAGAGGCGTGAGCTCATGTTCTCTCCGAGGATGACGTTGAGAAGCTTTTGCGGATAGCGGGCCGGGTCATGCCGGTCGACGTTCCGGAAGGACAGCGCGACATGAGCCTGTTCCTGGCCTCCGTCCTCGTGGAAGCGGTGCTGGGGATGTGGCGGAGGCGCCGGTTCACAGGCGAGGGCTTCGCCGGGAGCGAGGGAACCGAGCCGGGCCGCGACGACATCGGCGACCTCGTCGTGATCGATGTTCCCGGCGACGGAGACGACGGTGTGACGTCCCCGGTAGATCCGCTGGTGGAAGGTCTCCACATCGGCCCGGCGAAAGCTTTCGAGGCTTTCCTCGGTGCCGGTGATGGAGCGTCCCAGGGGATGCTCTCGACCCCAGGCCGCTTCGCTGATGAGGTCCTCGAGGTATTGCGAAGGCTGGTCGTGCACCATCGCGATTTCCTCGCGGATGACCTGCTTCTCGGAGTCGATCTCGGCGGGATCGAAACACGGATTGAGGTAGAGGTCGGAAAGGACCTCGAAGAGGCGGCCAAATTTCTCCGAAGGCCCTTTCACCTGGTAGGCGGTGTGGTCTTCGACGGTGAATCCATCGATGGAGGCGCCGAGACTCTCGATATGGCGGGAGATCTCTTCGGCGGAGCGGTCCGACGTGCCCTTGAAGAGCATGTGCTCGACGAAGTGGGCCATGCCATGCTCGCGGGGCCGCTCGTGGCGGCTGCCTCCTCCTGCCCAGAGACCCATGGAGACGCTGGCCATGTGCGGCATCGAGATCGTGGCAAGGCGGATGCCGTTTTCGAGGCGGTGAACTCGGGTGCTCGTGGACATGGGGGATGAGAAGGGGAACCTTTCTCCAGCCCGAATCGCTTTTCCACCGGGAAAAACGGGCTTATGATCGCGGGAGATGACCGCTTCCTCCACATTGCATCCCGGCTTTGCCCTCCTCGGCGAGGAGGTGGAGCTATCCCGTATCGAAAAGGCTCTCCAGGATCTTTTCGCCGGAGACGGCGGGGGCGGCGAATCGGGCCCTGCCGGGATCGCGCGTGCCTCGCTCATCAACCTTGCGCTCTACAACGAGAACCCGGACGATCTCGAGCGCGACGCCGACGTCCTTGCCGAGATCACCAGTGAGACGGCGTGCCGGGCCCTTCTCATCCATGCCGATATCCGCGCCCGGGAGACGGGGGCGCGGGCCTGGGTGCAGGCGCATTGCCAGATCGACCGCAGCGGTGCCAAATCGGTCTGCACCGAGCAGATCAGCTTCTTTCTCACGGGGCGTTCGCCCGGGTTGCTGCGGAACGTCGTCCTCGCCAATCTCGATTCGGACCTGCCGCTCGCCTTCTGGTGGCGCGGGGAATTCTCCGATGCCTTCGAGGAGGGGCTTTATTCGCGCATCGACCGGCTTCTCTACGACAGCGAAAGCTGGGATTCGCCCCGCAACCCTTTCCTGAGATTGCTCGAGAGCCAGCGGAGCGCTTCCGCACCCTTCGTGATGCATGATTTTGCCTTCACGCGCATCAATGCCTTCCGGCACGCCATCGCAAACGCCTTCGACCGGCCCCTCGTGGCGAGGAGTTTGGGACAGCTCTCGACGATCGAGATTCGCCATGCCGGAGGCCACGGCATGAGCGCCCTCTACCTCGCCTCGTGGATCGCCTCGAGGTTGGAGGCGTCTTTTGACCTGACGGCCTCGGGCCCCTCCGGGATCGTCTGCCAGCCCGGGAAAAAGGGCAGGCACTCCGGCTTCGTCATCCGGCTTTCGGAACTCGCTCCGGAGCGGCTCGGATCCGTCGAGGTCGACTTCGACTTGGGAGACTCCCGCGTCGAGATCAGCCGCTGCCAGACCCGCGACTTCATCCGGACGTTGACCAAGCGCGAGGGAGCCGACACCGAAGAAGACTGGCTCCCGGCGCGCGGGCTTTCCGATGCCGCCCTCGTTTCCGACATCCTCAACCGTGCCGGACGCAATCGCACCCATGCGCAGATTCTTCCGGGAGTGATCGAGCTCCTCGCTCTGCGGGGGTGAGAGGCGCGACTGGCGGAATGCCAGGATTTTCGTTTTTCAACCCCTCGACTCCCTTCGCACCGAAGGCCTAGTGAGGGTGGGTGATTCGGGGTTCCGTGCTCCCGGAACTCAAAGCCATCCCTCCCTCAGGTACCACGCCAGGGTCTCTTCCACTCCTTCTTCCAGTCCCGTGGTGCACTCGACTCCGATATCTCTCCAGACTGGACTGGGTTCGCACACCCAGCCGGGAGCCCGAAGTTCCGCGAACTTTTGCAGATTCAGAACGCTGGGTCTCCCGGTCAGGCGGGCGAATACCTCCTGGGCAAGACAGGAGGACCAGAGCAGCGGCACCGGAAGGGGAATTCGCCAGGCGCGGACACCAAGGCGTCGGGCGATGCAGGCCCCGAACTGGCCCGCCGTGACGATCTCCGGGTGAGCCGCGTAAAGAACCCGGCCAGCGAGGCCGGGCGAGGTCAGTGCGGCGATGGTGGTTGCCGCCAGGTCACCCGCATAGACGAGGCTGAGGGGAAGGCCGTGACCTACTTCGGGAAGGAGGCGCGCTTTGACGGCGCGGAACAGGCGGAGAAACTCGGTGTCCCTCGGACCGTAGACCGCGGGAGGGCGGATGATGACCCACTCGCCCTTCGCGCCGTTGCGGACCGCTTCCTCCCCGGCGAGCTTGCTGTGACCGTAGTTCGAGACGGGAGATGGCGCGTCGGCCTCCGCGGCCGGCCGATCCGGTATTGCGGGACCGCCTGCGGCAAGGCTGGAAAGGTGGACCAGCCGGTTCACTCCGCACTCATTGGCCGCGTCGACGAGATTCCGGGTCCCGGTTTCGTTGGCCTCGAAGAATGCCTGTCGAGACAGCGACCGGACGCTCCCGGCACAATGGATCACGTGGGTGATGCCGCTGAGGGCGTTGCGGAGGCTGGAGGGATTCCCGAGCGAACCTTCGCGAACGTCCAGCGTCCGGAGGTGGGACGAGATGAAGCGGCGGTCGCTGCCCGGGCGGAGCAGCACCGCGACCGCAAGATCCCGGCGGCGCAGGTGATCGAGGACATGACTGCCCACGAATCCGTTCGCGCCGGTGAGAAGGACGTGCAGGTTTGCGGCGGCCATCGATGGGTGAAAGTCAGTCTTCGGGAGGCAGGGTCAAGGGCCAAACCTGTCGTCGGCCGTCTCCGTTCGGTCATTCATTCTCACGGCGAGGAGGGACGGCTTTCCAGCCTTGCGCCTATCAGGGCTCCGGGATCGGGAACTACCAAAGCTCGCGCGCGCGTCGGGAGTTCCTCCTCCCGTTCAATTCCGTCGATCGAGGGAGAGGACTTGCCAGCCTGGAAATGGCGGGGAAACCGAGGATTCTCGTCTGTTGGCGACCGTTCTTTGCAACGAGCGGTGAATGAAGCGCGGGTGCGCCGAGCGAAAGAGCCATGGTGGCGAGGAAACGGTGGCGTCTTCAGTTGGAGGCCTTTTTTCGAGGATCAACCAGTTCGGCTCCCACACGCCGAGCCCACGCACCCCATTCGCTCGAAAGGGTTTTGACACGATCTGGATGCTCGGCAGCGAGGTCGTGCTCTTCGTCGATGTCGCTGCTCAGATCGTAGAGTTCCCAAGGCGACCTGGCTCCGGAGCGGACTAGTTTCCAATTTCCAGAGCGAACGGCGGAGTCCGGCCAGAAGGCCCAGAAGAGGGTTCGATCTTGCGGACTGTCGGGTCCAGTCAGCGCAGGGACGAGGCTCCTGCCTTCAAGCGGCTGAACCGATTGACCCTTGTACTCGGTTGGATAAGTGGCCGATCCGATCTCGACCAGCGTTGGCATGAGGTCGATCACATGGCCGACCTGATGCCGCAGTTCGCCGCGTGCGCTGATTCCCGAGGGCCAATGAGCAATCAGCGGTGTGATGATTCCGCCTTCATGGTCATGTCCCTTGAACTTCCGGAAGGGTGTATTGGAGGCATTCGCCCATCCCAAGCCGAAGCTGGCGTAGGATCGACCGGTGCCCAAGGGCGCATCCGGCAGGCTGCGATCGAAGCCGCCCAGGCCTCCGGAGGATTCGGCGCCATTGTCGGACAGAAAGAGAATGAGCGTATCCTCCGCCTGCCCGAGTTCTTTCAGCTTGGCGATGAGGCGGCCGATATTTTGATCCATCGAATCGATCTGCGCAGCGTAAACCTCCATCCGATGAGCCAGCTCCTGACGCTGATCTTCTGAAAGGTCGTCCCAGGCCTTGGAGTTCGGATCACGTGGGCTGAGGCTGGCGCCAGATGGCACGAGCCCCATTTCCTTTTGCCGGGCAAATCTCCGCGTCCGCACCACGTCCCAGCCGACATCATAGCGGCCCGCGTATTTGGCGATGTCGTCCGGCTTCGCCTGAAGGGGGTAGTGTGGCGCGTTGTAGGCGAGGTAGAGGAAGAAGGGTTTCTTCGTTTCGGTCACGGCTTCATCGATGAAACGGAGCGCGTGATCGGTGAACGTATCCGTGATGTATTCTTGATCGTTAATCTTGATGCGCTCGTCGTTCTCGACGATGAAGCGGTCGGGATGGTGCACGAGACCGGAGTTGTAATAGAATCCGCCGCCGGAAGGCACTCCCCAAAAGCGGTCGAATCCGCGTTGATGTGGCCAGTGTTCGGGAGCGTCGCCAAGGTGCCATTTTCCCGTCATCAACGTGGCATAGCCAGCTGGACTCAGCACTTCGGCCGCGGTGACGCAATGATCATTGAGAAAGCCACGGTAGGCAGGAAGCCCCAAATCGAGGTCCACGTAACCAAATCCGGACTGATGCGAATAGAGTCCGGTAAGAAGGGATGCGCGACTCGGATTGCATTTGGTATTGTTGTAGAAACGCGTGAATCGGAGGCCTTCCTGTGCCAGCAAATCGAGGTTGGGCGTCTCGATCTCGCCGCCGTAGGCACCGATGTCCGACCACCCCATGTCGTCGGCGAGGATGAGGACGATGTTGGGTTTCGCCATCGCCGGAGCGGTGATGAAACTCAGCAGGCTGGAAACGATAAGGACGGCGAGGCTGACATTCATGGTTGATGCGGTAGCGGAGATGCAGAATCGCTGAGATAGTTCCTGCTGTTGCTCATCTTCGGTGTTTCCGGTTGTGGCCATCCTTTCGAAGCACCGATGGCCGCGGTCTTGTTGAAGAGGCGCTGATGTTCGGTGACGACACCATTTCTGGAATACCTCCAGCAATTCATGGCTCCACCATGGCCTTCTCAATTGCCAGGGATTATTGCTGAGAAACTCCCTTTTCATCCTCTCGGCTCCTGCTTCGAATCCGGGGGTTCTTGACATTGGTCCCGCGCTTGGCGTGTTCACGTTACCGCTGCGACCGCCTACTCGTGAGTTGCCTTCGCATCACCGGCGACCGGTGGTTCTACAGACAGGGTCGGTTTGGGAACGGATCAGGATCGCGTAGGCCGACACTCACGGCCGCACCGGCCAGTCGATCTCGAACTGGTGCCTGGAGCGATCCTTCACGTAGGGAGTCGACTCCACGAGGAATCCTCCGGTCACGTGCCAAGTGATCGCCTCCATGGTGTGATTGTCAGGATTGAAGCGCATCAGCCTCAGAACCGGCTCGCTCATGTAGTCGCTCAAGAGGGAAGTCACGACATGGCCGTCGTCCGCCGTCGCGTCGACGCGCAGGGCGGTGACGCGGCTCTGATCGCCACAGAAGATGAAGTCGAGATTGGCCTGGCGGCGGAAGAGTTTTTCCCAGAGCGCTTCACCGCTGTTGCCCCGGCTACCGTGGACCTTGATCCAGCGCATCCGTCCCTTCGGATCCTCGATGTAGCCCGCGGTGGATTTTGGTTTGTCGATGATTCCCAGGTCCATGTGTGTGGTGACGAGGACCCGGCAATCGGGATGGGCCTTCATCATGGAGTCGGCCCAGACGAGGACATCGTCGGGGGCGTTGCACTCGAGATTGAGGTGAAGGAATTCGATGCCGCCGGCGGAGAAGCGCTGGGCGCTGTTGACATTGTCTGCCGAGACCTGCTGATCGGGACGGTCGTGCCCATAGGAGCTCCGATACCACGATTCTCCGGCAAAACCTTCGGCCGGAAAATGCTCCTGGAAGAGGCGGGCATCGCCGTCGCCTTCGAGGTCGTGATTTCCGGGAGTGAGTCCGAAGGGCAGGACCCCGCGAAGCCGGTCGAGATGTTGTTTTGCGACGGCCCATTCCTCGGGCCGGTTCTTCTCCACGATGTCGCCGACGTGGGTCACGAAGACGATGTTTTCCCGTTTGCGGTTGGCCAGGATCCATTCGATCTGGGCGGCGAGGTGGGCGTTCTCCACCGGCTCATCCGAAGCCAGCGATCCCTTGCAGCCCCGCCCGGTGTAGTGCTGGGTATCGGGAATGACCACGAGGGTGAAGGCCCCGTCGGGAAGGGCCGGAAGCTCGCCACTGCCGGTGATGAGGGGTTCGCCGCCCCGGACCGTGAGAACGGTGGCTGTCAGGAAAACGAATCCGGCAGTGCGTTTCATGGACGTTGCGGTCGCGGGGTCAGGCGGCGCGTTTCTGCTTCAGCTTCCGGTCGAGGAAAAAGGGGGCGAGAGGGAGAAGGGCGCAGAGGAACACGATGACACACCATCCGAAGGAAAGGCGCTTTCTCAGCAGGACTTCAAGCAGGCAGGCACAGAGGGCGAGGAAGAGAAAGCCGTGCAGCGACCCGACGATGCGGACGGCGAGAGGCATTTCCCAGACATACTTCAACGGCATCGCGATGCCGAGAAGGATCAGGTAGGAAATGCCGTCAAGAATGGAGGCAAGCCGAAGACGGTCGATGGAAGAGGAGGAAAGTTCGAGGGGCATGAGGCGAGGACAACCCGGAGGTCCGCGCAAGATGCCCCTCTTCCTCTCCCGCGCAAAGGCCACGTTTGTGTCGCGCGCGGCCGATGCGGGGATCGGGCCGATTGGTCAACGGCGCTTCTTCGAGGACTTGCCGTGTTGGGGCTTTGGTTGCGGCTTGGACTTGGACTTGAAGAGGGTGAAGCTGTGAACCGCGTCCTTGGCCTCTTCGACCGATCGGGAACGGGCGCTGACGGAGGTAACGATGGCTCCGCGGCTGCGCGAGGGTGAAACCTCGAGAGAAAAGACCCTGTTTTCCGCGTGGGCGAGTTCACCGGTTTCGTATCGTCCGGAGATCATCGCCGCGGTCACGTTTTCGCCGCCCGGGTAGGTGGCATATGCGAGACGAACCGGACCTCGGCCGGGGGTCGCACGAAGGAGGAAGTCATCCGTGTCCCCGTCGTTTTCGATGGCGAACAGGTAGGTGGCCGGGCTGCCCGAAACCTTGCTCGCGGCGGTCTGGTGGCGACCAATGGCGCCGTAGAGGTCGTCGCCCTGCAGAGAGTCGAGGTCGGTCCCGATCTGGAGGTCCGTCAGGTGATGATTGATCCCGGACTCGAAGAGACCGGACGATTCGGGGCCGGCAAACCCGTCTTCTGATTCCACGAGCTGAAAGGATATCGGTTCTCCGTTCTCATCAAAGACGAGGGTCAGTTCGGCCAGCAGGGATCCTTCGTCGAAGGTGAGCGTGGCGAGTGAGGAAACGGAGTCGAGAATCTTGTAGGTGTAATCGAAATATTCCGAATCGCCCGGTACAAAAACGCGTCCCCGTTGCGAGGTGAGGAACTCGAATCGTCTGCCTGCGGCCTTGATGAAGGATCCGGTGAGGGCCTCGGGCGCGGACGATTCGACGGGAGGAAGAGTGGTCGAGAGAGCCCCGATCGTGAAGTCACCGGAGCGGAGGAGCGGCGGCATGGGGGGAACCGTCGGTGTGAAATCGAACTCCTGGAAGCCCGCGGGGGTTCCGTCCGAGAGGAAATTCAGGGTGACATTGCGTTGCCGTCCGGTCGAGGGATAGTCGACGATGAGGTTGGAAGCGAGGGCTCCGGTGACCATATAGGAGTAGGTGAAAGTGGTTCCATCCTGATTTCCGTCCGAGGCCCCGACCAATTCCAGACGGTCGCTTCCGAGCGTGACAAAACTTCCCTGGAGACCGGACGGTGGTGCAGCCTTTGAATAACCGGCGGAGAAAAAGAAGGCTGCGATGATCGGGAGTGGCAGGCGAGTGGTCATACCGGACTTATGGTAATTATATTTAAATCCGTCAACCATAATTTTCATAATACTAGGCGAGCGCCAGCTCTCTCCTTTGGGAGAAAAACTGCTTCCTTGTTCGAAGAAGATCGCAACCACTTCCTGGGTTGGAATCAGGGCCGGTTTTTCACCCAGGCATTGACGCGGTCCTTGGTGACATCATTGGAGGAGGTCCCTTGGAGGTAGGCTTTCAGGGTTTTTCTCTTCTCTGCCGCCTTTCCTACCGCTTCGACACGGAGATCGTACTGCGCACTTCCTCCGCTGGCCACGCGATTGGAGAGATGTTTTCCCGTCTTGGCCGCGGCGGTGACATTCGACCGCCCTCCCGTGACCCGGAAGAGATTGATTCCGAGCTTAGCGGTGGGACGGGCGGAGCGGAGGAAGTAGCGGTCGGAAACGAGGTTTGCGTTGTGAACAAACACCGCAAACTTGGCTTCGCGCCCGCGGGTTCTGAGCAGGAGTTTCTGCCCCGACCCACTGCCATTCAGGGTACCGAGTCCACGCTGGCTGCCCGCGCTCTTTCCGATCGTAAGGTCAGGCTGGAATTCCGCCTCCTTGAAAAGAAGAACGCGATTCTGCGCGCGGTCTGCAACGAAGAGACTACCTGCAGGGGTTACCTCGACACCGCTGGGGTCTTCCAGTCGCGAGGCGGAAACTTCCGCCGGCGCGGAGACGGTGAAATCGGGGCGCCCGATCACGAGCGAAGCGGCAGCTCCATTCCCGGCCGTTGCCGCGTCATCAATGGCGACGACCCGCCCGTTGCCGCTGTCGGCGATCCAGAGTCTCCCGTCACTGCCGAGAGCGAGGCCCCGGGGAGTGCTGAGTCCGGTGGTTCCGGCTCCTTGAACGCCCGAGTTGAAATCGACCTGGCCGAATACGGCGTCGGCATCGTCTCCATTGCTTTTCGAGGCTGCCCCGTCGAAGCGGAGAATACGGTGATTGTCCTTGTCGCTCACGTAGAGGTTTCCCGCGCCGTCCAGGACCACATCTGTCGGAGTGGAGAAATTGTCCTGCTGCGTGGCCACTCCTGATCCGCTGAAGTCCTCCTGGCCAAGAACGAGGGCGGCGTTCGAACTGTCGGGAAGATTCGCCGCGTCCGCGAACATGAGAACGCGATGGTTGGCGGAGTCGACCACAAAAAGATTTCCGGAAGCGTCGACGGCGAGTCCGATCGGCTGGAAGACCCGCGATTGGGAACCGAAAGCGCCCGTGGAGGTGCCATAGCCGGTTTGACCGAGGATTCCGCTCGCGAGAGGACCGTTCCCGAGGGAGGAAGCATTGTCGTAGCGAAGAATGCGGTTGTTGTTCTGGTCGGAGACCCAGAGACGTCCCGCCGAGTCGACGCAGACTCCGCTGGGCCGGAAAAGACGGTCCTGCCCGTTGGCTCCGCCGGTCGATTCGAAGTTGCTCTGTCCGAAAACCCCGTCGGCGTCCGCGCCATTCACGAGGGCATCATACGAGGCAAAACGCAGCACGCGGTTGTTGCCCCAGTCCGCGACGAAGACCTTGCCGGTGGTCGGGTCGACCGCGACGGACTCGGGTTGGCGAATCCGGCTGATGGAGTTTTCCGGATCCGAACTGGTGAAATCCGCCTGGCCCAGGACAAGTTGTGCATCGATCCCGTTGGCCCAGCGTGGTGTGGCCGAGGCGCGGGGAGTGAAGGAAAGGATCGCGGAGAGGCATCCGAAAAAAACGATACGGGAGGCAAGGGAAGTATGGCTCATGCGAGGGGATTCTCCGAAACCGGAGCCGTCTTACCGGAAGATCCGGAAAAACTTCCGGGGGCTTCCCCGCCTCACAACCCGTGCCGCTTCATCTTTTCCCGCACCGTGAGGCGCGAGAGCCCGAGCCACTCCGCGATTCGCGAAACATTGCCGCCGCTCCGTTTCATGGCTTCGGCAAGGAGCTTTCGCTCGACTGTCTCCACCGCGATGCGGTGCGCTTCCCCGCCGCCGTCTTCCTCCGCCTGACGCACGAGATCCACGCACCAGGAATCGAGGGAATCTGCACCGCCGGGAGTGATTTCACCTCCCTCGGTCTCGACGAGCAATTCCTCGACGAGGGGACGGTCGATCGGATAACCCCGGCTACGGAGGAGAGCCTTGCGCACGAGATTCTGAAGCTGCCGCACATTCCCGGGCAGCCGGGCCGACTCGAGACAGGAAAGCGCGGAACGCGACATCGTCACCGGAGCCAATCCCAATTCGCGGGAGAAACGTCGAAGGAAGAAGTGGACGAGCAGTGGAATGTCTCCGGTGCGGTCGCGCAGTGGCGGAAGCCGGATCGTGGCGACGTTGAGGCGGTAGAAGAGGTCCTCTCGGAACTGCCCTTCGGCGATCATGCGCTCGAGGGGACGGTGGGTCGCGGCGATGATGCGGA
>JAGRPC010000591.1 GCA_020439925.1 Verrucomicrobiia bacterium
CCGCGCTCTCGTCGGGAGAGGGAAGGGAATCGACCGCTTCGTGGCGAATTTCCCCGCTCTCGTCCTCCATCGGCACGGTGGGGTGACGCTTCCGCCAACGGGCCTGGGTGCGGGCGAGGTTGGCGGCGATGTGGAACAGGTAGGTCGAGAAGGCGGCGACAGGTTTGTAGCTGTGTCGGCTTGTGTATAGACGAACGAAGGTCTCCTGGGTCAGGTCCATCGCAGTGGCGTGGTCCCCGAGCATACGGAGGAGAAAGGCGGCGACTCTTTCCCGCCAGCGCGTCATCAGTTCGTTCAAGGCCAGATCTTCGCCACCGGCGAGCCGCTGCATCAGAACCGTATCGGCATCAGGGGTGAAGTCCATGCGGGAAGGGGTATCAGTGCCCCGCTGGCTCCATCTCCATTTCGATCACATGCGGGAGCATGGTGTCGAGGTAGCGTTTTGCCTGTTCGGGAGAGAGCACCTCAGCCGTCCTATGGAGATGGTTGATCATCGCCGTCTGACACTCGACATGCAGAGCGGCGTGGACCTTCAGGGCCGCCTCGAGTTCCGGGGTGATCGGAGGGCCGGCCTTGACGAGTTCTTTGATTCGTTCCTGCGAGGTCATCACCCGGTTGCACAGCGCCTCACAAGTCGGACGATAGGCGAGATGCAGTTCGGAAGTTTGGGCAAACTGCGCCTCCGTCAGATCGAACTCGTGACGCAGCCATTCGAGTTCCGGCAGGAGAGATGCGCCATCCGGCGACGCCATCATGGGAGCTGTGGATTGACAGCGCATCAGGGCAAAGCCGACGACACCGGCCGCCAACGCCGCACCCAGAATCCAGAGGCCGCGTTTCATTCCCGATTCGCGATGTGAGCCGCTGCCACGGGATTGATCGAGGCAACGTAAGCGTCCCGTGAGGCGTCGGCGTTGTGTTCAGACGAGACGATCTGACCAAGACCGGCACCGAGGAGCAAGGTCGTCATCACCACCGCCGTCGCCGTGGCCGGCTGGGCCAGGGCTTGGAAAAATGATTCCCGCCATCGACGATATCGTGCCGACCAGGACGTCTGTTCGGCGACGGAGACACGCGCCCAGACTTCCCGCTGGAACGTGGAGGGAAACTCCGGTTTCGGGTGTGTCTGCCGGATCAGATCGTTGAGTTCGTCGTCATTCATGTCAGGGGAAAGCTTGCCGGATGTTGAAGTGGAACACAACCCGCCAGATCATCCGATATCTGGCGGGTTGGTTTGTTCGAGGGTTTACTTGCAGCAGCTCTTCGCTACCGGGGCGGCGCTGTGGCAACTCATGCCTTTTTGGGCGGGAGCTTCCTTTTCAGAGACAGGAGCGGGAGTTGCAGCCTTGGGGGCCGCAGCGCAGCAGCTCATGCCGGCTGGTTTCGTGTTCGGGGTCGCAGGTTTGTCGCGCCCGGCGATTGCGGCACTGGAGGCGACCGCCGCGATGATCACAGCGGCAAGGAGGGTGAGTTTGATTTTCATGGAGGGGTTTATTCTATTTTTGGTTCGTTTGTAGTGGTTGGGCCGTCGTATCGGGCCTTCATGGAGTGCAACTCCACGGCAGCGGGAATCCCTCTGAGAAATTGTAAAATGCCCCGATTGGCTTAAATGGAATTCCGGCCCCATGCAGAAGTTTTTCAAGGACTTCAAATTCATCTCGACGGCCAATCAATGAACTCCAGCAAACCAGCCAACCCCATCCCCCCCGGTGTTACGATTGGTCATGTCCATCTCAAAGTGGCCGACCTGGAGCGTGCGCTGGCCTTTTACTGTGGCATGCTGGGCTTTGAACTCACGCAGCGTTTCGGCTCGCAAGCTGCCTTCGTTTCCTCAGGCGGCTATCACCACCACATCGGGCTGAATACCTGGGAAAGCGGCGGCGGTTCACCACCGCCGCCGGGGGCGACCGGCCTCTATCATCTGGCGATCCTCTATCCCACCCGCGAGGCTCTCGCCGATGCCTTGCGTCGCGTCCTCGACGCGGGCATCACGCTCGACGGCGCGTCCGACCACGGCGTGAGTGAGGCCATCTACCTGCGCGACCCTGATGGCAATGGAGTGGAGTTATATTGGGACAGGCCGCCGGAGCAGTGGCCCCGTGCGCCAGACGGTAGCCTGGCCATGTTCACCCGCCCTCTGGATTTGGAAGGATTGCTCAGCCAATGACTTGGGCAAATGTACAGATTTGGGAGTTCTGGAGCCTCTTTTAATTCCACGTTTTGGGGTGCGCCCACTCCGTGTTTCGAATGATAGCTAAAAGAAAATCCGCCCCTAGGTGCAGCGGATTTTCCCGGACCGGACCTCCTTTACGCATTCGGGAGTGTCGGTCGCAGGGGTCACGTTTCGGACGTGTCCGCTTTGTGGTGTTGTTTGGGTTGATGTTAGGAACCCTTGACCCGCTCGTGCAGGATGCGATGGCGGACGGCTTCGGCGGGGTAGTATTCTCCGTCCTCGATCTCGCCCGCCTCGTAGCGGCGGAAGGTCTCGGCGGCGAGGGGAAGTGCGTCAGCAACCTCTTCGGGCCAGACTTCGACATCGTCGGGATGGAGGGCGGCTTCGAGCCAACAAAAGCTCCACCATGCTAGGAGGAGATCCTGCTTCTCAAGTTCCGCCAGGGCGACGTGGTCGAGAGAACGGACTGCTTCGAAACGCCGCATGGCCTCGGCATGATCCCGGGGAATGAGGTCGGGATGCAGGGGTTCGTTGTTGTCGTCTGCGATCATCATCAGGTGGGTATGTTAGGGGATGTTGGTGGTTTAGCTGAGGTCGAGGTTCCGGCCTCTGCGTGACGGAGTCTCCTTCGCTGAGGCATGCCGTGCGCGGCCCTTGGCCCAATGACGGAGTCGCTCGATGGACTCGCTCATGGTCGTGGCGAGGGGGACGGATTCGCACAGCACTTCACCCAGGTCGAGTTCCGTAGGCTCACGCTCTTCGGCAAAACCCCGGTGCAGGGCCTCGACGAAAGCTGCTTCGATCTCGGCTCCGGTATGGAGCTCACTGGCGCGGGCAAGGACGACGGTGTCGAAGGCGGTCTTGTCACGACCATACTTCTCGATGACGAGATCCCAGATCGCGCTGCGCTCCCGGGTGTCGGGTAGGTCGACGAACCAGAGCTCGTCCCAGCGCCCTTTGCGGAGCA
>JAGRPC010000592.1 GCA_020439925.1 Verrucomicrobiia bacterium
AGCATGAGCGCGTGGGAGAAGAGACAGTCTCCGAGGAGGACACTCAGCGCATTGCCCCACTTGGCGTTGGCCGTGGGAGCTTGCCGCCGGATTTCGGCACCATCGATGATGTCGTCGTGCACGAGGGTGGCGACATGAATCAACTCGAGAATGACCGCCAGCTTGTGGTGGTCGTCCGTCACTTCTCCGGTTGCCCCTCCTGCCAGGAAAGTCAGGGCAGGCCGAATCCGTTTTCCCGAGGTATTCAGGATGTAGGCGACATAGGGCTCGACCGCCGGGTCAAAAGCGGTGGCCTGTTCACGAATCCGAGCTTCGACGCGATCCAAGTCCGGACGCAGGAAAGCGAACGGGGAAAGGTCGCTGCCGCTGGAGGCATCTAGGGTGGCGTTTTTCGAAGCCATAAAACGGGAGTCACTGAAGGAGACACCGGACGAATGTCAATCCAGGATTGGATACGCGTGATCCTGCCAATTTGCGACCCGCCTCCCCGATTTTGGTATCGATTTTCCTCCTCCCGGATCCCCCGGCACACCAACGTGATCGCGCCACGCGAAGAAGTTCGGAAATACCTTTTGCATCGAACGCGCCTCCATCCTACGCTCCTGTCATGCAACGGATTTACCTCGGTTTCGGTATTGGCATGCAGGAGATGATCGTCATCTTCCTCATTGTCCTCCTCCTTTTCGGCGCCAAGAAGATTCCCGAGCTGGCCCGGGGCATCGGCAAGGGCATGGGCGAATTCAAAAAGGCCAAGACCGAATTTGAACGCGAGATCAACATGGGCGAAGAGGAAGGCAAGCGTGAATGGGACCGTGTCTCGAAAGAGCGCGAAAAACAGTCGGATTCCTCCTCTCAAGACTGAGGCTCCAGTAACGCCGAGAGCCCTCCCCCATGGCTCCTCTCTACCGAAAAACCGCTTCGTTCCTGACGGCGGTTTTTTTGTGCCTTTCTTCGTTTCCGGCTCATCTCAACGCCCAGGATTCGAAGGAGCCTGCTCCTGGCGATTCCCCCGTCCCTCCCGCTCCCCCCGGGGCCATTACCATCGCGGCCTACAACCTGATGAATTACCTGGCCATGGAACGCCGGGTCAATGGAGAAACGGTTCCGGACGCCTCCAAGCCGGAGGCCGAAATCAAGGCGGTGATCGAGGGACTGGTTGCCATTCGGCCGGACATCCTGGGGGTCTGCGAACTCGGAGACTCCCGATTCCTCTCCGATCTTCAGACCCGTCTCCGCGCCGAAGGAATCGACCTTCCCCACACCGAGTTGGTGAAGGATTCGGCGGGCTGGAACCGCAATATCGCCCTTCTCTCGCGCTTTCCCATCATCGCCCGCCATTCGCGGGACGACTACACCTACGAACTCGACGGCACCCGCCATGCGGTGCAGCGCGGCGTACTTGACGTGAAGATCGCGGTTTCGCCCACCTATCATTTGCGTTACATCGGCTTGCACCTCAAATCCAAACGCGAAGTTCCGGAGGGTGACCAGGCCCTCATGCGTCTGAACGAAGCCCGCCTTGCCCGGCTTCATCTGGACCGCATCCTTGAGGCGGAACCGGGTGCCAATCTGATTGTCGCGGGTGATTTCAACGACCTGCGGGGGGAAGCCCCGGTCAAAACCATCCAGGGAGGATTCGGCGGTAAAGGTTACCTGACCGCTCTGGGTCTCGAGGATCCCTACGGGTTCCGGTGGACCCACCACTGGTCATTCGCCGATGCCTACTCACGCTTCGACTACGTGCTCTACAGCGAAGGACTCAAGGACGAACTGGTCCGCAATGCCTCAGGAATCCATCACTGGAAAAACTGGGACAAGGCGAGCGATCACCGTCCCCTCTTTGTCCGAATCCTTCCCGAGGACCGCTGACTCCTCATAGGACCCACCATCGCGCCAGTCCGGTGATCGCACACAGCCCGATCACGGCAAGGAGACCGACTTTGCCACTGCGCAGGACCACGAAAGCCCCCAGGGCAAGTCCCGCGACAAACAGGTCCATTCCACCCGCACCTCCTCCGCCCCTCAACGCGTGGAGAGAGAAGGTCACCCCCAGATTCAGAATGACCCCCACCACGGCCGCCGTGATCGCTGCAAGGGCTGCGCCGGCTGCAGGCGCCGCCTGCAACCTTTCAACCCAAGGTGCTCCCAGAAAAATGAAAAGAAAACACGGCAGGAAGGTCACCCAGGTCGTGAGAAGCGCTCCGAGAACCGCGGCCACTGCCGGAGCGAGATCACCTGGATGATTCCACCCCCCAAGGAACCCCACAAATTGCAGCACCATGATCAGGGGGCCCGGGGTGGTTTCCGCAAGAGCAAGTCCCGCCATCATCTCGCCCTGATCAAGCCAATGCTCTTCCTCAACCGCCTTTTCCGCAACGTAGGGCAGGACCGCATAGGCTCCGCCGAATGTCACCAGGGCAGCCTTGCTGAAAAAGAGGCTTTGTCGGGCCGGGGTGCTGTCCCAGCCCAGCCAGGTGCCTACGGTCAATACGGGAGCCCACCACAACAGAAGGCAGACGATCAGAACGCGAATCTGCCTGCCCGGGGAAAGGGGGCCGTGTGAGTTTCCTCGACTTTGCACGGAATGCTCTTCTCCTTCTCCATTCCCCGGAAAAGCACGGGGAATGAAGCGCTGCGCGACAATTCCCACCAATGCAGCGCATGCGACAATCCATACAAACGAGACTTCTCCGAAACGGATCGCCAGGAAGGAAGCCAGGGCCAGACCCCAGGCTACCGGGGTGGAAAGAGCCTTCTTACCCATGCGGAGAACAGCTTCGAATACCACGGCAATCACCGCCGCAGAAAGCCCGTGAAAGATCGCTGCCATCCATGACAGATGGCCACCCGCCACATAGAGCCAGCTCAGTAGCAGTAGAACGAGGATGGCCGGCAAAACAAAAAGCGATCCTGCGGCGATCCCTCCGCGTGTACCATGAAGCCGCCAACCAAGATAGGTCGCCAGTTGCTGAGCCTCCGGCCCCGGCAACAGCATGCAGAAATGAAGTCCGCCCAGGAAGTCACGTTCCCCGACCCAGCGTTTTCCCTCGACCAGTTCCCGGTGCATCGTGGCGATCTGTCCCGCGGGACCTCCAAAGCTGATGAATCCCAGCTTCAGCCAGAAGCTCAGGGCTTCTCGAAAAGCGGGCGGGGTTGGGGAAGGATCCGACATGGGGAGGCCCGTTTATCCACGGTCAAAACCAACCATTCGGAAAGCAAGGAATTGCCTTCAATCCCCGAATTCACACGGCGTCAGCGGTCCCTTACGCCCGCAAACGCGTGATTACCCAAAAGGCCCCCTGCTTTTATACTTCCCCTTTGGTTCCGGACGGGTCTCCCACTTCCTCCTGTCCCCTTCCCTTCATGGTCATGCGCACCTTTTCCCTCCTCTTGCTTGCCGCACCCGCTCTTGCGTCCCTTTCCTATGGAGCCCAGGAGTCACCTGACGCGCTTCCGGAGACCGTCAGCTACTACAAGGATATCAGGCCTGTGTTTCAGGCGAAATGCCAGGGGTGTCACCAACCTGCAAAGTCGAAGGCTGACTACATCATGACCGAAGTCGCCGGCCTTATCAAAGGAGGCGAAAGCGGCGCGGCCGTCGTTCCCGGGAAGCCCGACGAAAGCTATCTCCTCGAGCTGGTGGTGGCTGCGCCCGGCGAAAAGAGGCCGGAAATGCCGCCGAAAGAGGAACCCCTTTCCGATTACGAAGTCTCTCTCGTGAAGAAATGGATCGGCCAGGGGGCCAAGGACGACACTCCCGAGAATGCACGCCAGCAGTACACCATGGAGAATCCGCCGCGTTATGCGGTGCCGCCGGTGGTGATGTCGATGGACTACTCCCCGGACGGGTCCCTTCTGGCCGTGGCCGGGTTCCACGAGGTCCTCGTCCACAAGTCCGATGGTTCCGGACTCGTGAAGCGTCTCGTAGGTCTCTCCGAGCGCATCCAGTCGGTGAAATTCTCGCCCGACGGCAAGCAGATCGCCGTTTCCGGGGGCTTGCCCGGTCGCATGGGCGAAATCCAGGTATGGGATGTTGCCAAGGCTGAACTCACCCTTTCGAAGATCGTGGGATTCGACACTGCCTACGGCGCGAGCTGGTCACCCGATGGGAAACTCGTCGCTTTCGGACTGCCCGACAACACCGTCCGGGCGATCAAGGCCTCGAATGGCGAGCAGGTTCTCTTCATGGGCAGTCACAATGACTGGGTTCTCGACACCGACTGGTCGCTCAAAGGCGACTTTCTCATGTCCGTGGGCCGCGACATGACCGCAAAACTCACCGAGACGGCCACCGAACGGTTCATCGACAACCTCACTTCCATCACTCCCGGCGCGCTCGCCGGCGGCATCAACACGATCGACCGTCATCCCACCCAGGATCACATTCTCGTCGGCGGCTCCGACGGCGTGCCGCAGATCTACCGCACGAAACGCGAGACCAAACGTGTCATCGGCGACAACGCGAACCTCATCCGGAAATATCCCGCGATGAAAGGACGCATCTGGGATTCCGCCTTCGCTCCGGACGGAAAGACCTTCGCCGCCGTGGCGAGCCTCGACGGCACCGGACAGATCCACCTCTTCAAGTCCGAGTATGACGCCACCATCACCCCGGAGTTGAAAAAGCTTTTTGAAACCGTGCGCCGAGCGCCCGGACCCGGCGAAAACTACGAACCCGCTCTCGAGGAGTTCTACACGCGTGGCGCCGAACTCATCAAGGGTCTCGACCTTCCCGCGGCCATGTATGCCGTAGCCTTCTCGCCCGATGGAAAAACCCTCGCCGCGAGTGGATCCGACGGACTGATCCGTCTCCTCGACGCGAAGAACCTCGCGGAAAAGAAGACCTTTGCTCCGATTGCCGTCGACGCCACCCTTCCCGAAGCCAAGCCTGACCCGTCTCTCACCGACCGCAAGAAGGCGAAGCATCACGAGACCGTCGGCAGCCTTCCCGAAGGACGCCAGGTGACCGCGATTACCCTCTCACCTGCCGCCCCGGCCTTTGATTCGCCCGGCCGCTATACCCAGGTCCTTGCGACCGCCAAGCTCGACGACGGAACCACGGCCGACGTCACCGGGTTCGTCAAGTGGCAGGTCGAGGGACCCGTCGCCAGCATCTCCGGACGCGGGATCCTGCGCCCCGCGACTGCAGGCGAAGGCAAACTGATCGCCTCCCTTGGCAATCTTTCAGCGAGCGTCCCGGTGACTTACTCCCCATCCGCGACGCCGACCGGCATCGACTTCGTTCAGGACGTCAATCCCGTCATCACCCGCCTCGGTTGCAACATGGGCACCTGCCACGGAGCAAAGGACGGAAAAGGCGGCTTCAAGCTCAGCCTGCGCGGCTATGACCCCCTCTACGATGTCCGCGCCTTTGCCGACGATCACACGGCACGCCGGGTGAATTTTGCCTCTCCGGACGATTCCCTGATGCTTCTCAAGGCGACCGGCGCCGTCCCACATGAAGCCGGCATGGTCACCGACCACGATTCCCGCTATTACCACGTCGTCCGGGAATGGATCTCCTCGGGTGCCAAACTCAATCCGAAAGCGGCGAGGGTTGCCTCCATCGAACTTTTCCCTAAAAACCCTGTCATCCAGAATCTCGGGGGCCGTC
>JAGRPC010000092.1 GCA_020439925.1 Verrucomicrobiia bacterium
AGGAAAGGCACCGGCGAGCCCGGCGGCAAGAGAACCCCGGAGGAAACGGCGGCGGGAGGGGGGAATGGCGTTCATGTCGCAGGGTCAGGGTTGGGTCACGGGCAGGATTCCGAGGGATTTCAGGAAAACGGCGGACTTGGCGAGGGTGTCCTCGTAGAGCGATTCCTTGAACATGAGGTAACCGTGTTTGCCCCCGTCGTTGATGTCCAGTTCGCTGCGGTTGCCGGTGGCGAGCATGGACTCGTGGAAGGTCTTGGCGCCAGCAAAGGGTGTCACGGTGTCGCCCGTTCCGTGAAAGGTGAGCGTCGGGGGCAGACCGGAGCGGACGTGGTCCACGGGCGAAAGCTCGCGCCAGCGCTCCCCGATCTTGGCTTGCCCGTAGCCCTCCTTCGAGGTGTCGATGACAGGGAAGAGGAGGATGAGGGCGTCCGGGCGGCAGGAAACGGCCAGATCGTCCGAGTCCTCGTTCACTTCGTCGAAGAGGGCCGTGGAAGCGGCGAGGTGTCCTCCGGCCGATCCGCCGCTGACCACGATCTTCGCCGGGTCGATGCCGAGTTCCGCGGCGTGGGCGCGGACGTAGCGCACGGAGGAGCGTGCGTCTTTGACGCAGTCGAAGACTGTCGCGACGCCCGGCTTGTAGAGGCGGTATTGCACGCTGATCCCGACCATTCCGTGGCGCTTCGCGAAGTCGGAGGCAAAGGGGTACATCCGGCTCGGGTCCATGCCGGCCCAACCTCCGCCATGGATGATGTGGAAGCAGGGTCTCTTGTCCGAGGGAGTCCAGCCCTCCGGCAGGAAGAGGCGGAGTTCCAGCTCGCGGTCCGCCACTTTCTTGTAGACGAGAACGCGGTCAGGCCGGAGCGAGGGCACGCGGCTGGCCACGTAGTCGGGCTTTTTCGCCACTCCGGTGCCGCCGAATGCCGTGACTGTCCAGGTGAGAAGCGAGAGGAGGAGCGAGGGGATGGGCAGGGGTTTCATCGGGAAGCGCTCGAGCAGGCTGCAAGTGACGGAAGATTCCCGCAAGTCCCTTATCAGGGAAAACGGGGTTGGAAATTCGTGAGGGAGTTCTTGCAATTATGACGCGTTTTTCGTAATTTCCGCGCTCTCCTCCCGCGCCGGGCGTCTGTGAAGTCACCCGGAGGGAGTCACAGACTCCAATCTCCCGACAAACCCCCGGCGCTCAACCCGCCTCTCTCATGATCCTGAAAACCACCCTCCTTGCCGCCGCCGCGACGGTCCTTTCCTTTGCCCAAGCAATGGGAGCCTCCGCACTCGGCCTCAATACCGAAGAATGGAAAAACCCGAGCCCCGAAATGGTCGCGCAAGTCGAGGCCATGGAAAAGGCGATGGCAGCCATGGCCAAGGGCGAAAAGCCCGAAGTCACCCTGCAGCAGGCCATCGACAAGGTTCGCGAACTGGCCGACAAGGGCAACGACAAGGATGCCCTCTTCGCGATGGGCTTTCTCATGCAGCAAAGCCAGCAGCAGAACGCGCTCACCGAGGCGATGACCTTCTACAAGCGTGCCGCCGACCTCGGCCAGCTCCAGGCGATGAACAATTACGGTTTCATCCTCGCCGGCTCCAGCCAGGAGGTCGAGAAGACCAAGGAAGGTCTCGATTTCATCCGGAAGGCTGCCGATGGCGGGCTCAATGCCGCCCGTCGCAACATGGCTGCCATCTACCTGAATGGCATCGGGGGCGAAAAGCGCAATCCCGATGCCGCCCAGAAACTTCTCGAGCAAGCCGCCGGGGAAGGGGATGATCAGGCCCAGTTCGAACTGGCCCAGTTTTACCTCGAACTTGGCGGGGAAGACAAGGTCGACGACGACAAGGCCTGGGACTGGCTCAACAAGGCCGCCGACAGCGGCAATGCGAACGCTCTCGCGACCCTCGGTTCCGTTCTTTTCGACGGCAAGACTTTCGGTGCCCGCAAGATCGAGGCGGATCCGGCCAAGGCGGTCGAGAAGTTCACCAAACTGGCCGATCAGGGGGTGCCGGCCGGACTGCGCACCATGGGCGAGCTTTATTCCTCGGGACTGGCCGGAGTTCCCAAGGACTTCACCAAAGCCCTCGAATACTTCACCCGCGCCGCGCAGGGCAACGACGCGGCCGCCCAGGTAGTCCTCGCCGGTTATTACGACAAGGGGGTCGACCTCGATCCCGCCGACCAGAAAATCGATGTTGCTCCGAACGCGGCTGCAGCCCTCGAACTCTATCGCCTTGCGGCCCGCAACGGCGTGCCTCTCGCGCTCTACAATGTCGGAGTCTTCTATGAAGAGGGCCGTGCCGTGGATCGCGATCCCCAGAAGGCCTTTGCCCATTTCCTCCAGGCCGCAGGCGGTGGATTTGCTCCCGCGATGCAGAAGGCCGGTGTCTATTATCTAAACGGTGTGGGCACGCTGCGCGATCCGATCGCCGCTGGCGGCTGGTTCTCGCGGGCTTCGGCGGCGGGACTCCCCGAGGGGCTTCTCAGTCTCGGGGTCATGGCCGAATCCGGCTTGATCGGTGTGTCGCCAGACAGCACTCCGGCCAAGGCCGCTGCGGAAGCCTATCAGCAGGTCGTGAATGCTCCCCAAGTGGCGGACTCCACCCGCTTCGAGGCTCTCCTTCGTCTCGGCGGGATCCATTTCCGCGGTGCGCTCGTTGCCGCCGGTCAGCCTCCGGCACCGGATTACGAGTCGGCCTACAAGCTTTTCAAGCAGGCGGCGATCCTCGCTCCCGGAAACGAACTGGCTGCGAACACCCTCAAGGAGGCCGCTGCCAAGCTGACTCCCGAGCAGATCGTCAAACTCGATGCCGCAGTTGCGGCGGCGGCCAGTGCCCGCGCCACGGCTGGCGGTGGAGCTGGTCCAACCGCTCCCACGGGAACGGGTGAAGGCCCTTCCGCGCCGACCGGATCGGCTGTTCCGCGAGCCGAACCTGCTGCTCCCGGTGCGGCCGAGGCTGCCAAGGCGAAGGAAACTCCGGAGGCCCCGGCAGAATCTGCCACCACGACCGATGGGGAGAAAAAACCGGCCTTCCGGCTTCCCCTGTTCGGACGCTGAGGAGTGTTCCGCTCCTGCTTGAGTCCCGGTCTCCTCTTGTTCGGGAGATCGGAGACCGGGCGTGTGGCCAAGGTCCTGGATGTGAGCGGGTGAGAAAAGCCAGGCTCCATCCAAATCGGCCGTGAAATTTTTTCGAGAAAATGTGCACTTCTCGTTGACGAAAGTTCACGCTTTCATTAAAAGCTCGCAAATCCGGCACAGTCCGCCCCCGAAAACGGACCTGTAACCAAAGTCTTCCAAATTTAGGTCATATTTGTTGCATTTGGTTCTGGCTAGGATTCGATCTCCCTACCTCATCTCCTAAAAGCTGCGAGGCGATTTCCGCCCGTTCCCCCCCTCCTCCCATGAATGTTCTCGGCCTCGTTCGCCGTTGCGCGATTCGTCGTACCCTCGCGACTTTTTGCCTTCTCCCATTAGCCCTCGGTCAGGCCCCCTTGCTTGCCGCGGATTTGTATTGGGATCCGGATGGAAACAGCGCCGGTAACAACGAAGACGGTACCGGCCTCGGCGGTCCGGGCTCCTGGGACTCCTCCGCGTTGAGCTGGTGGAATCTGACCAGTGATGTGGCGTGGCCCAACACCGGCGCCGACAGTGCCATTTTCACCTACGCTTACCCGGCTCTGGGACTTCCCGTTTTGAACACCGTCAACCTCAGTGGCGGAATCACGGCAAACCAGCTCTCCTTTCGCCGCTCCGGATACACCCTCAACGGCAGCACGCTTACCTTGGCGGGAACGACTCCGGGAATTCGCATGAACCTCGGAGAGTCGGCGACGATCAACAGCCAGATTCTTGGCACCTCCGGGTTGACTCTCACCGGTGGAGGCTGGGTTCGCCTCGGCAACAACACAAACGGCTACACCGGCACGACCACCCTCAACAACGGCGCATTGGTCATCACCGGACAGGGAGCTCTCGGTGCCGACACCTCGGCGATCAACATCACCCGCATCAATTCCGCGGTCGGCTCGACGGGGCTGCGCGGTTTCGGAGGAGGTGCCCTTGTCCTCGACGGCACCGGAGGCAGCATTGACATCACACGTGACCTCAACATGCAGGGGAACGGGCCGTGGTCCGACCGTGGAGGAGCCCTCCTGAGCACCGGAGTTAACACCCTCTCCGGCATGGTGGACATGGGCGGAGTCACCAACGGCGCGAACGTGAACACCCGGATCATCGCGGCGGACGGAACCCTGAACCTGACGGGAGCGCTGAACGTGCAGGGAACCGCGGGAACGACGATCAACCAGTTCGGCGGTGTCAACCAGGCGGGAGCCAGTTTCTACAACGTGACGGGAGTGCTCGCGGGCACTGGCACGCTTGAAGCCAGCGGTGGCGGCACCCTTTTTCTGAATCCAACCGATTCCTCCGGATTCTCGGGCGTCATTCGTGTCAGCGGCAGCGCGGCCAGCGGCCAGAGTGTTGTTCGTATCGATTCGCCAAATGTGCTTGGCACCCGGACCAGCACGGGCACTGGTGGCGTCTTGGATATGAATGGTGGGGTTCTCGCAATCCTGATGGATACTCCCTCGGTTCTTGCCGGTGGATCCGCGGCGAATGTTTACGGAAGGGCGGGAAGCACCTTCTTTGCCGACCACACGCCGAACAGTTCCGTCAAGGACCAGACCGTCACGTTCGGTCAATTCGCGTTTGAGGAGAATCAGACCTTTACCTTCAACAGTCGAAACGGCTACGGGATGACGTTCAGTGCCGCGCCGGTGCAGGGAGGAAACAACAACTCCACCCTCAACAACAACCTTCAGGGAGGCGCGCTCCTCACGTTCACGGGAAACTTCTGGAGCAATTCGGACAATACGGGCAACCGGACGATGACCTTTGGCGGGAACGGAAACACCCTGATCAGTGGAAACATCGTCGCGTCCTCCGCGGCCTTCAATCACAACCTCACCAAGACCGGGACCGGGACCCTTACGATCACGAGCACCGGGTCCACCCTCGATGGAACGGTGAACGTCAACGGAGGCACGGTGGCCATCAACGACTGGCGTTCGATTACGAACAACACGTCCATCGTCGACATTGGTAGCGGCACGACCTCCGCCACTCTCGCGGTCATCGGCAACAATGTGAACCAGACCAACCTCACCACCAGCAAGGTCATCCAACTCGGCGGGACTACGGGTGGTGCAACCATTCTCGCCAACCAGACCGGGACCAGTCCTGGTCTGATCATGAACGGGAACTTCAATGCGACCGGCGCAGGCATCAAGAACCTTACCCTCGGCGGAAGCAACGCCGCAGCAAACACGATCAATGGGGTTATCAGCGACAACAGCGCAACGAACAAAACATCCCTAGTCAAGATAGACCCGGGGATCTGGGTCCTCGCGGGAAACAACGTCTACACAGGGACGACGACCATTTCCAACGGGACTCTGAGGATCAAGGCCGACGCCGAGATTTCCACCGTCGTTCACGACTCTTCCAACATTGTCTTCAACGCGACAAACGTGTATGCCGGAGGAACTCTCGAGTTTGTGGGTCAGCCGAGCGTGAACAATGTGGAGACCCTCGGGTCGCTGGTGCCCACCAATGGATCGGGAACGGTGAAGCTCACTCCCGGCAGCGGTGGTACCGCGTCCCTCGTTTTCTCTTCTCTCGGGACAGTAGGGGATGGAGCGACGGTCAATTTCGCGGGTGTCGACGCCTTCAACACCATCACCTTGACCGGAGCAACGGGCCTCGCGAGCCCCCGCCTCTTCTTTGAAGGGGCAGACTTCGCTTTTGCCGACGGGGGGGTGCTCCGCGCGCCGGTCTACGGCACGGACGCGGATTTTGCCGCGTCCACCGATACGGCCCTGACAGCCACTCAAAGCAATGAGATCATCGGGAGCTTCAGCAACGGGGCGGTCACGGTCGATACGCTGAAATTCAACGGCAGCCACACCTTGACCCTGACGGGTGCGCTCACCGTCCGCACCGGGGCCGGCGGGTCGGACGGCGCAATGCTGGCGACGGGCGGCGACTCGACCATCACGGGTGGTTCCATCACCACTGGTGGTGCCGGATCGCTCACCTTCTACGTCGACGGGGGCGCCAACTCTCTCACCCTTGAATCTGCGATATCCAGCGGGACGACCGGAGGACTCACCAAGGCTGGAGCCGGAACCTTGCGTCTCGCGGGTGCCAACGCCCAGACCGGCACGATCTCGATCAACGAGGGCGCGATCCGTCTTGTCTCCGGAGGAAGTCTTGGCGGGGCCGCCGCCTTGACGATTCGCCAAGGGGCTGCGCTCGAACTCAATGGTGTGACTCCCGCCAGCAACATCAACGCCTTCAACAACAATGGTGTCGTTCGCAACACCAGTGCCACCACGGATGTGACCCTGACAGTAGGCGGAGGCAACGGAACGGGCACGTCGAACGGGATCGTCGAAGACGGCGGAACGGGCAAGGTCAGCCTGGTCAAGATCGGCTCCGGAAACCAGTCCTGGCTCGGGTTGAGCACCTACACCGGCACCACCACGATCGGATCCACCGGCTTGGTCTTGATCAACAATCTTCAGGATGGAGGTATGGCCAGTGGTATCGGTGCCTCCAGCAATGCGGCGGGCAATCTGGTCTTCAACGGCTCCAGTACGACCCAGGCCTACGGAGGCATCCGCTACACGGGCACCACCAACGACGAGACGGATCGACTCTTCACCCTTGATGGAGGAGCCGACGGTGGAGCACGCATCGAAGCAAGTGGTGCGAACGGGTCCACCAGCACTTGGACCAACACCGGCACGATCGCCTTTGGTCCCAATGCCACCGGCAACCCTCAGGGCATCGTCTTTGGCGGCTCCTCGACGGGCGATAACCGCTTCTTCCCGAGCATCACCGACAACGGGGCCGCCGTGACCTCGGTTTACAAGGCGGACGCCGGTGTCTGGTACCTTGAAGCCACGAACACCTACACCGGGCCGACGACGATTCGCGGGGGGGCTTTGTATGTGACGACGGGAACCAGTCTTCCCACGGCCTCCAACCTTGTTCTCGATGGAGGTTCGCTGGCCAGGACGGGTGCCTTCACCCGCACCATCGGCACGGGGGCAAATCAGGTTCAGTGGAACGGGACTTCTTCCGGAGGATTCTCCGCCGGCGGCAGTTCTCTCACGGTGGACTGGGGATCGGGTGCCATTTGGGGCACGACTCCCGGGTTCCTCGGCTCTGGTGCCGCCCTGCTCTTGAACAACTCCGGTGTGGCCAAGGCCGATGTCGAGGTGCTCAGCAGCTTTGATCTCGGCGGTGCCGTCCGTACGGTGACGGTCGGAGATTTCACGAGTATCGGGGCGGATTTCGCCACGATATCCGGGGTCATCTCCGGCACGGGGGCAGGTCTTTTGAAAAACGGGGCGGGCATCCTCAATCTTCGGGGAGCCAACACCTACGATGGCACCACCCAGATCTCTCAGGGCACCCTGGTGGTAACCTCGTTGGGGAACAGCGCTTCTCCCGGTTCCACCAGTGTCGGTGATTCCGCTCTCGGCAATACCAACGCCGGCGCCGTCCTCCTCGGTAACGGCACCACAACCGGGGGCATTCTGGAATACGTCGGCCTTGGTGAGACCAGTGACCGGAAAATCCGACTCAATACCACGACGGGCACCAATCAGATCCACGCCGACGGTGTCGGGTCCTTGATCCTGACCAACGTCGTCAACGACCTCGGCGCCGGGGCGAAGACTCTGAGCCTCCGCGGCGTGAGTTCCGCCGCAAACTTCATCACCAGCCAGCTCTCGAACAACGGAGGCAGCCTGAGTATAACGATCGATGGTTCCACGGCGTGGGTGCTGACCAACGGAGCCAATGACTATTCCGGCACCACCACGGTCGGTGCGGGTGCCCTGGGCATCGGCGACAACGGAGCCCTCGGAGCGAGTACACTCACCCTCAGCAGCGGTTCGGTGTTCGCCTACGGCGCCGACCGTGTCCTCTCCAATGCCGTCAACCAGGCCAACAACACCACCACCGCTTTCATCGGCGATTACAGCCTCACATTCGGAAATGTCACGGGGCAGGCTGCGGCGAACAACTGGGGGACGACCAACAATCTCGTTTCAGGCAAGACCCTCACCTTCGGGGCGTGGACGGCGAACAGCCTGACGGCAGACCGGACCTGGACGATCGATGGTTCCGGCACCACCATCATCAACGGAAACATAACCTCGAGCACCGCGTTCGGCGTAAACCTCACCAAAACCGGCAACGGAGTTCTCCAACTCAATGGGACGGGTTCCAACTACAACCAGAGCGACACGAACACGGACATCGACCGCGGCACGCTTCGCCTTGGTGCCAGCGGGGTGATTCCGGAAGGAGCTGGATTCGGCGGCGTCATCCTGTCGCCCGAGTCGGCCAACGGCGACCTCGCGATCTTCGATCTCAACGGATTCACCGAGACGATCAACGGTCTCACGATGAACACGGACGGCACCGCGATCATCGACAACACTTCGGCTTCGGCCGCCAGCCTCGTCTTCGGCGCGAATGATTCGGCAGTGAGCATCGGAGGGGGAATCGGAACCTACATCATCCAGAACAGCGGCGGCGGAGCCCTTTCTATCACCAAGACGGGCAACACCTCTGCCGTCATCCCGACGGGTGTCACGCTGACTTACCATGGTGGCACGACGGTGAATGGAGGTTCCTTCACGATTGCCTCTCCGATCGACGGTTCGACCTCTCTTTCCGTGATCAACAGTGGAAGCACCCTGGCCCTCACCGGTGGTATCACCAGTCCTTCGGCAATCCAGTCCGTGGTCGTCGAGAACGGAGGCACCTTGAGCCTGCTCGACGGATTTGGGAACAAGCTGAACAGCCTGACCAATCTCCAACTGGGTTCCAGCGGGGGGACGATGACGACCCTGAATCTCAACGTGGGCGACTTCTCCGTGTCGGGAGATGAGCTTTTCACCGACACTCTCACCTTGCTGTCGGGAGGTAGTCTGGGTCTTTTCAGCGGCAACCAGATCACCTTCAATCTCACCGACATCGGGTTGAATCCTGGCGAGACCTATGAACTGCTCCGGGCGGTTGGGGGAGGCCTGACAACCGGCCCTCTCACGAACGTGAATTACCTCCTTGGGGCCACCCCGGGCGGATTTGATTCCTTCACTCTGACGGCCAACGACAACAGCGTGTTTGTCACGACCGGAGACCTGGTCATCGGCGATCTCTACTGGCGTGGCCTGGCAGGTGGCGGGACCGACAACACCTGGAACGGCAATGCAAACAATTGGTCGGTCGACAAGGCCAACACGAGCCCCGCCACCTCGACCCCCGGGCAGGGGACGGACGTGATCTTCGCGATCGACTCGGCGGCCGGAGCGATTGTCACCACCCTCGAGCAGAACTTCAAGGTGAACTCACTCACCTTTGAAGCCGGGACGAGCACTCCGACCTCGGTCACGATCGATCCCGGTGCGGTTGCCACAAACCGGATCGAGATCGCCCCGCAACTGGCGACCGACGGCATCACCGTCTCTGCGGGAGGTCCCGCGGCGGTCACGATCAGCGGTCCGGTTCGCCTCGGGGGACTTGCCACCAGTCAGACCTGGAATGTGGCTGACGCCGGTACGGTTCTTTCTCTTGGAGCGCTTCAAGGTGAGCGCGATGTCACCAAGACCGGTCTGGGCAAAGTCGTCCTCACGGGAGCCGCCGATCCGACCTTCAACAGTGGGCAATCCTCCGATTTTATTCTCAACGCCGGGACGCTTGAAATCACCAATGCGGCTGCACTGGGGAACACCATCAACAGCAACCTCGCGACCGTCACGATCAACGGAGGAGCCGCCTTTTATTACAACGGGGCTACCGGCAACGTGGCTAACCCGATCACCCTCGGAGGTGGTACCCTTTCGGTCGGAACGGCGTCTCAAACCTACAGCGGCGCTGTCGATGTGAGCGGGAACTCCTTCATCAACCTGCGCGACTCCAACTCGGCGACTCTCACCACGACCCAGCGGGACATCACCCTGAGCGGTGCCCTTACCGGCTCGGGAAGCATCACTCTCGACTCAATCAGCACTTTGTCTTCAGGCAATCAAATCACCGGGAACCTGATTATCACCAACTCGGGCAATGGAGGCTGGTCGGGAGATCTCAATATTCTCCGAGGCACTGTGATTGCCCGTGGCGGAAACGAGAACTCGCTGGGGACGGGTGCGATCAATTTCGAATCGGGCAAGATCGAGTGGGAAGGCGCTGGAGGGGTGACCTATACGATCAACAAGGACGTCACCGTGGCCAGTGCGACAGGCAATGCGCTTGCTGAGTGGAACATCGACCGCACTTCGGGTTCCGGAACCTTCAAGGTGACCAATACGGGAACACTGACGCTCGGCAGCAATGCGGGCACGGGTGAGTTGCGGATTTTCCTTCAGGACACCGGTGTGACCGAGGCTGAGTTTTCCGGAACGGTTTCACTTGCCAACGACGGCATTCTCAATGTCAGGAACAGCGCCCTCTCCCTGGCCGCAATCTCCGGAAACATTGTTGAAGTCGGTGGCGCTCGCTCGCTCTCGGTCAATTCTCTCGCAACGTGGGGCGGCACCGGTGCTACCCTGCGTCTCACGGGATCGAATTCGTTCACGGGTAACCTCTCGCTGGGAGCGGGTGTTCTGGAATTCAACACCGTCACCAACGCGGGCGGAGGAGCCAGTGCCCTTGGCAACGGCACCGCCATCTCGATCGGATCGGCGACCCTGAGCTTCATAGGTAGCTCGAATCAAGCTACGGACCGGGCCATCACCCAAACCGGCGCTTCCATCTACAGCGCCGACGGCACAGGCGGGGCCACGATCACCTACAACGGTGCCATCGACGCCGCAGGAAACAATTTCACTCTCACTGGGACCGGGGTCGGCACCATCGCCGGTGGCATCACTCAGACCGGTGACACCGCCGACGGCACGGTGAACGGCGGAACCTGGACCCATCAGACCGGTACCAGCCGTGTCGGAGATGACCTCACGGTCACCGGAGCTAGCACAATCTTCAATCTCGACAGCGGCCTCCTTCAAGTGCGCGACGACTTCACCGTGACCGCAGGTGCCACGCTGAATCTCAATGGCACCGGAGTGCTCAGTTACGGCACCGCGACCCTCTCCGCGGACGCATCGCTGCTTATCACCAACGGGGGCGTGGTCAACCTCGGAGCCAACGATGCCGTTGTGGATACGGACTTCGATCGCCTTTTCCTAGGTCAGAACGCGGGGGGCGCCGTGGCCACCCTGAACATGAACGCTTTCAACCTGACCACGAACCGCCTCATCCTGGGTGAACGCCTCGCGGACCGGAACGGCGTCATCAACGGAACCGGAACACTCACCGTGACTGGCGGAGACATCGATCTCTACGAAGGCACCATCAACGCGAATCTAGCCTCCACCGGTACCGCCACATTCGAGAAGTTCGGCCCTGGCATGGTCACCCTCGCGGGTGACAACAGCGGTCTCGCCTCGACGGGCTCGACAATCGTCAACGAAGGCACACTTGTCCTTGATTATACCGCCAACATCGCCACCAAGCTTCGTGTCGCTTCCCTCCTCGACATGCGCGGCAGCAACCTCGTCATCAACGGGAGTGGCACGACCGGCACGAGCCAGACCGTGACCGGATTCAACATGGCGAGCGGCGGATCAAACCGGATCCAGGTGAATGCCGGGAGCGGCCAGGAGGCCGTTCTGGTGCTCGGTGCCATCACCCGAGGCAACGCCGCGCAGGACGGAACCGTGCGCTTTGTTCTCCCTGCCGGTGCCCAAACGGCGACCAACGGGATCACGACGACGAGCCCCAACAGCACTTTCGGAATGTTGGGTACGGGTAGCTCCGCCAGTTCGGATTCTGCCTACGCGACGGTTCAGGATGCTACCGGAACCTGGTTCGCGACAGCCAACGCGGGCAATGTCGTGGCCCTCGTCTCGATCACGAATGACGACGTCGCTTCGTGGGGCGCCGGAGATCACATTACGGACGGATCCGGCTTCACCGGGACTCTCGACTACGCGAATGTCAACAGTCTTCGATTCAATGCTTCGTCGGGATCGGACCTCCTCGTCAGCGATGGGGGAGTGCTGCTTATTGGAAGCGGCGGGTTCCTCGTCACGGACAATGTCGGAGGAACTCCTTCGCTCATGGGAGGAACCCTCGTTTCGGGTGCCACGGAGATGGTCATCACCCAGGACAGTTCGCAGACTTTCGAAATCAGTTCGAACATTCGCATCAACGGTGCGGTGACGAAGACGGGGGCCGGCACGTTGCTTCTCACCGGTAACAATGTCTACACGGACGAAACTGAAATTCAGGAAGGCACCCTCCAGGTGGCAGGGGGCAATGCAATCGGTGACACCTCGATCGTCACCCTCGCCAGCAACCGGGACACCACTTTCCAGCTTCTCGAAGATGAAACGATCGGCAGACTGGCCGGCGGTCGTCGAAATGACAATTCGGATTATGGCAACGTGATCGTCGGTACCCATACCCTGACCCTCAACCAGAGTTCCAGCACGACCTACGCCGGTTTCCTCACCGGAACGGGCAATATCGTGATGAACTCCGGAAATACCGGGAACCTGAATCTCACCAACCTCAGCACCGGCTTCTCCGGGGTGTTCACTGTCGACGGAGGCCTTCTCCAGTTGAGCGCCCTGGGTCAGATCAATGCCAATATCATTCGCGTCGGCAAGGGGGGGAACCTGCTCATCGACAACAATGGCACGACACGCTCCGGTACGCGGATTCTCGACACCACGGCCATCACCCTGAACTCGGCCGACGGAGCCTTCAGCGGTCAGGTTCGCCCCCGTGGCCTCGCCATCCGAACGGACCAGGATGCGACTCTCGACGAGACCGTGGGTGTCGTCACTCTCGCTTCCGGTGCCAACTATTCGGCTCTCGAAGCGACGACCGCCAGTGACGATTCGGATATCATCGTGAACGATCTCGTCCGTCTCAACAACTCCACCCTGAATATCCGCGGCACGAACCTCGGGGGCAGTTCGTCCCAGGAGAACGAGTTCCGCATCGGAGATGCCACCAACCAGACGAACTTTATCGCCGCCAATCTGGTTGGCGGGGGAGGAGCGGCAGGCAGCCAGAATATCAGCATCGTCCCTTGGGCGATCGGGGAATCGTTCACCGGAGCCCTGGGTGATGCCAACATGGGTAACTCGCTGCTGACTTATGTGAGTGGCTCGGGTTTCCGCCCGCTTTCTTTCACCACCGAATACGACACCCTTGGTCTGGCGGCGCCCACGGACAATGCCCGTGAGTCGCTCACTGCTGACCTCACGGGGCTTGGCGGGACGACGGTGAACGCTCTCGTGCTTCACAACAACAACACCGCGGATTCCGTCGTGAACGTCTCGGGAAGCGGTTCTGGTCAGAGCCTCTCCATCACCAGTGGTGCCTTGCTCTTTACCCTGAATTCCGGAGCCACCGCTTCAACACTCCACGCCATCAATCTTGGTGGTTTTGAAGGTGGAGTTTCCGTGGGAGCCACCAATGAATACGTCATTCACGTGGTCAATCCTTCCGCCGCCGCCACGACCGCCGTGCTTACGGCGACGATCAGTTCGCCGCTGACTTCCCTCGCCGATATCACAAAGTCAGGCCGTGGCGCCCTCGTTCTGAGTGGAATCAACACCGCGGGTGGGGGAGTGAACCGCACCACGATCAACGAGGGCATCCTCGAGATTTCCGACCTCGACAACATCGGCGGGAATTCCGGAGCTCTCGTTTTTGCCGGAGGCATTCTTCGTCTCGGAGCCGGGCTCACCGATGACATCTCGCTTCGCACCATTACCCTGCTCGATGCGGGAGGAACGATCGACACCAATGGAATCGACCTCGCCTTCGGCAACAGTGTCGGAACAGGTCTTGGCGGCTTTACCAAATCCGGTTCGGGCATCCTCACCCTTAATGCCGCCGCCACCTACACGGGCTCGACGGTGGTCTCGGGCGGTATCCTGGCTGTGGGTGTCGATAATGCCACTGGAAACGGAGGAGCCCTTACCGTGGGTGCCGGAGCGACTCTCGCCCTCGGCGCCAGCAGCATCTCAACCGGGCTTGTCACGTTTAACGGTGCGGACCCGGCCATCACCGGCACGGGAACGATCACGTCCTCGGTTGGCTACTTTTTCGACCATGACGGCGGTTCGGACCTTGTGACGGTGGATGCAGTTCTGGCCGGGGCAGGAGGGATCTTCAAGGCCAATCGCGACAGCAATCTGGCTCTCAACGGGTTGAACACGTTCACTGGACGGGTAGAGATCCAGCGGGGCACGCTCTCGTTCAACAGCATCGGCAGCGTAGGCGGGGGGGCGAGCGCTCTGGGAGCTCCCACGACGATCGAGGACGGTATCATCCGCATGGGATTGACCGGCAGTGCTTCGATCCTGAACTACACCGGAAGCGGTCACACATCGGATCGTCTCATCGGAATGCAGGGTACAACCGGCGCCGTCACGATCGATGCCGACGGCACCGGTGCCCTTGGTCTTGGTGGAGTTCGTTTCGAAAACAACGGCAACAAGACCCTGACACTTCGCGGGTCCTCCGATCCGGGTCTCGAAAACTCAGTGGGACTCATTCGCGAACTCGGGGGTGTTCTCACGCTCAACAAGTCCGACGGAAACACCTGGTTGCTCAACGCAGCCAACGAATACAGCGGCCCCACCCAAGTCGACAACGGCACCCTCAGGATCAGTCTTGCGAACAGTATTCCGGTCGCCTCGGCCATGCGTATCGGCTCCGGGACGACCGCCGGCACCCTCGACCTGAACGGATTTGATCAGACGGTCGCGAGCCTGGTCGTGCAGACCAACAGCAACAGCGTGACCAACACGCTGGTCGTCGATTCCGGCAACACCTACAGTGTCACCGGTAACGTCACCATCGGGGTGAATGCGGCTGCGTCCACGACCCTCTTCAGCGCCACCGGCGGCGGATCGTTCGTGAACAACAACGACGGAGGCACCTTCCAGGTCGGCGGAGGAACCGGCTCTACGAACGTCAACGCGGCGACCGCCGACTTCAGCGGATTGACGAACTTCACGGTCAATCTCGGATCCGGCGGAACCTTCCGGGTGGGTGACAACAACACGAACAGCTCGGGCAGTCCCGCTGCCGCGAGCGTTCTGATCCTTGCCTCCACCGCCAACACCATCACCGCCGGAACGGTCGGAGTCGGCGACGAAGCCCGTCAGGACAATTCGCTGCACACCCTCAGCCTGGGTGGCGGTACCAACGTGATCAACACCGACACTTTCAACATTGGCGCCATCGACGGCCGCAGCGACGGCTTGGTGAACTTCGCGGGGAGCACGGGCAGCCTGACCCTCCGCGCCGCAGATGGCACCAGCCGCGCCGCCATCAATCTGACGAACAGCGCCTTCAGCACCGGGGCGGATCAGACTGCTGAACTCAATCTCGCAGGTCATGACGCGGACATTCTCGCGTCCACGGTCAACATGGCCTTCCGCACCGCCAACATCGGCAACACGGCTGCCACCCTCACCTTTGACCAGGGCACGCTGGACGTCACCACGTTGAACATGGCCAGCCGCACCGGCAGTGGCTCTGGTGCGGGCTCCGCCATCGTGAACCTCGGTGACAGCGCGGCTCCGGGAACTCCCACCGTCACCATCGGCACCATCAACATGGCCGTAAACACCAGCACCGGCACCCCTGTCGAGAGCGTCACCGCCGACCTCAATATCACCGGCGGCAACGTCACTATCGGCACCGGAAGCGGAACGGCGATCAACATGGCGAACGCCGGATCGGGGAGATCCGTCACCTCATCCATCAACATCACCGGCGGATCCGTTTCGGTCACCGGAAACGCGGTTCGCTCCGTCGGAGCCGGAACCGAAACCGCCTCGGTGACCCTCGATGGTGGTGTCCTCGACCTCAACGGGAACTCCGTTGGCAGTGCCGCCGGGGTCATCACCCTGAACGCCCAGTCGGGAACTCTCCGCAACCTCGGCGAACTCAACGGGGGAGGGACCCTGACGAAGAGCACGGCGGGAATCCTCGTGCTCGAGGGCGACAACAACTACACCGGCGCCACCCGGATCAGTGGGGGAACGCTCTCCATCTCCTCCGAGGAAAACCTGGGTGACAATCCGGCGGCATTCAACGCGGCGCAACTGGAGATCGACGGTGGCACTCTGCAGACGACAGCCTCCTTCGCGATCGACGACAGCAATCGCGGGATCACCGTCGGGGCTGCCGGCGGATCGATCGAAACGTCGGCTTCGACGGCGCTCACGATCGGCTCCGGCAACGCCATTGTCCTCAGCGGCAATCTGGAAAAGTCGGGCACGGGGGCCCTTTACGTGAACAGCACCTCGACCGGTACCGGTGCGGTGACTGTTTCGGCCGGAACGATGGGTGGCACGGGAACGATCTCCGGAGCCACTACCGTCCAGAACGGCTCGTTCCTTACGGGCGGAACCGATGGAACGGTCGGCACGCTGACCTTTGGCGGAGATCTCACGATGGATGCCGGAAGCACCTGGCTGGTTGACCTGATCCAGGATGTGAATGGTTCCTCCGACCTCATCGGTGTGGCCAGTGGCGCCCTGAACCTCAATTCGGCTTCGCTCTCCCTGGCGTTGTCGGGGGCGTTCACCGCCGACAACGTTTACACGATCGCCACGTTCAATTCACTCGCCGGCACCTTCAACGGACTCTCCGAAGGGTCGATCATTTCGAACTATCGTATCAACTACGGCACCGTGACCTCGGGGGCGATCACCCTGACGGCGGTTCCCGAACCCGGCACGCTCGGTCTGCTGGGGCTCGCGTTGGGAGGTTTCTTCCTCCGCCGGAGGAAAAAGCGTTCCAGTGCGACGGAAGAGGAGTGAGGAAGGTTGCGATAGGTTTGAAGACGGTTGAATTCGGAAGAAACAGGTCTCAGTCGGCGATTGCGCTTCGGTGCCCTCTCGCGGTAGGCTTGCTGGTCAAACGCGGGACTCTTTCATGAGTCTGATTCTCATGCGGAAAAAACTGCCCATCTCTCCGAAGCTGCTCATTCTTGCCGGTGTCCTCCTGGCCGTGATCGCCGTGCTCTGGTTCGCACGACGTCCCATCGTCAGCGGAGTGAAAGAGTGGCGTGCCGCCTCTCTGGTGGAAAAGGCGGAGGACGCCTTTGCTGAAGAGGAATCAAGGGAAGCCAGGCAGTTGGCCTCGGCGGCCTGGCAGCTGGAACCGAAACGGATCGAGACCCTGCGTGAACTCATGCAACTGGCCCGGAAATCGGCCATGCCGGAGTTGCCCGCCATGACCCTCGTGGTTTTTTTCCACGAAGAGAGGAATCTGGAAGACCGGGTGGAAATCCTGAAGTGGGCGGTGGATCGCCGGGATGCGGCCTTCTTCGACCAACTCTATCCCAATCTCGGGCAGGAGGAACGATCGCTCCCGCCTTTCCGTCTCCTTCTCGCGAAGAAACTTGCGCTCGAGGGAAGGTATGTCGAAGCTCTCGAACTGGCGCGCGGACTGGAGAAGGAAGGGGACCCGGAAACTTCGCTGTTTCTTGCCACGGTCCTCTCGAGGATGTCGGGCAATCCCGCTGCGGCTCGTCAGGCGGCCGACTTGATTCATGGCCTGCTTTCCAATCTGGACAATGATGTCGCTCTCGAGGCGTGGCGTTCCCTGTTCCTTCTCCCCGAGACCTTGCGGGATCCGGGCGTTTCTTTTGATCCGGTTGTCTGGCTCGAGGGGCGGGAGGGTGTCACGTCTTCCGATCGGGTTCTCGCGGATCGACTTCTCACGGGGCGTTTGCCGGAGTCGGAAAAAGTCGCCGCGATGGAGAATGCGGTGCGCGAGAGGATTTCCGAGCCCGGGGCTCTGCAAGCTGTGATTCGTTGGTACCTCGAGTCCGGGGGAGCGGAGAAGCTCCTTTCCCTTCCCGAGGAACCGTTTCTTTCCTCGGCATCGGTTTTCAGTTCGCGCCTCCAGGTGCTCCTCGATCTTCAGCGTTTCGCCGAGGCCGAATCGTGGCTTGCCAAGGCTCCCGAAGATTTTCCGGAGAGCGTCGCCGGCAGCCTTGAAGCAGTCTTTGCCCGGCGTGCGGGGCGAGACAGCGAAGCGGTCTCGGCGTGGCGTCGAGTCATCGATCGGGCCAGCTCCCTCCAGAATTACGGGGACTGTCTTTCCATCCTGCGCATCGCCGAGAAGTTCGGTGAAACTCGCCCGGCCATGGAGGTGGTGGATGCCCTGGTTTCCTTTCCACCGAACCGATTGCCTCCGGGGGAGTTGCTCGAGTTCCTCGAACCCTGGTTTTCCGGGAGACGCGACCAGTGGCTGACTTTCTGGAGGGGCATCCTGCGCAGTCGCCCCGGGGAGGCCTTCACCATCAACCAGGTCGCGTTCCTTGAACTGGCTGAGGACGAAGGAATCGACCTCGCCTTCAATTCCGCGAGGACGGCTGAACTGGTGAAACGGTATCCCGGGGTCCCAAGCTACCGGGCCACTCATGCCTTCTGCCTGATCCGGGAAGGGAAACAGGAAGAGGCGCTGGCGGTCCTGCGAGCAGCCGGCCTGAATTGGAACGAAGCGGACCCGTCGATCCGTTCCGCCTACGTGCTTGCCCTTCGCAAGGCCGGTGCCCGGGAGGAGTCGGACACGATGGCGGCTGGCTTGAGATTGAATGCCATCCCACAGGTGAGGCGCGAAGTGCTGGAGAAATTGTTGAACCTGGGCGATCCGTCTTCTTCCTCATGAGGGGATCTGTCCAGACAACCCGTTTGCCCCGCTCGGGAATGACGGGAATTCTTTTCCTGCAGCTTTTGACGGCTTTATCGGTTTTCGTCTGCAGGCCGAAGGGGCATGCCCAGGAGCCGGGCGGGTTGCCGACTCAAAACGGAGCGGAAACGGCCTTGCTGGCTCCGAAAGTTCCCGACTCCAATGGAGGCCCTGAAACTTCGCTTCTGGCCCTGATCCGCAAGGCCGGTGGGGAAGAAAAGGAAGCCGAGGAACTGGTAGGGAGGTTCCTCGGGGCGGGGCCGGTGGGGTGGGACCCATCGTTCGATGAAAAGGTCCGCAACTCCTCCCCCGAGGAGTGTTCACGCATGCTCGGGGTGATTCTCATCCAGAGAGGCGATTCCGTCCTCGCCGAGGAAGGGCTGAAGTACCTTGAGATGGCGGCGAAAGAGGACTCCGTGACCGCGATGGAGGATCTGGCAACCATCTACCTGGAGGGTGCCAAAGGGATTGAGCCGGATCCGGGTCGCGCCGTCGAGTGGTTGAGAGAGGCGCGTCAATTGCCGGGAGCGAAGAGAGCTTACGAGATGCTCGGGGACCTCGCCATGGAAGGCCGGGGCATGCCGAGGGACGAAGTGCTTGCCGTGGAGTATTACCGGCGGGGAGTCGAAGCGGGGTCGACAGGGTCAGGTCTCGCGCTTCACCGTCTTCTGCGCGAGGGAGACCGCCTTCCCCGGGACCTCATGGAGGCGGAGCGCCTCGCCCGCGCCGCCGCAGATGCGGGGAGTCCGGAAGCCGCCTATGAACTGGGAGTTTTCTATGAGCGTTACGTCGAAGGAGCTCCCAACTGGGGCCGGGCGTCGGAGTGGCTGTCCAAGGCAATGGAAGGCGGAAACACTGCCGCGGTCCGGAGGTTGGCCGACTATTGGTTCGAGGGACGGCGAGGGCCCGTTGACGCGAACAAGGGGCTCGAACTCCTGAGGAAAGCGGCGGCGATGAATGACGGCGAGGCCTGCCTGAGACTGGCCGCCCTTTATGAAACGGGTCAGTTTCTGCCTCAGGATCCGGTCGCGTCGACCGCCTGGGTCCGGATCGCGGCGGGCTTCGGTCATGCCAGCGCCGAGAACCTCTACGGTTTGCGTTTGATTTCCGGTTATGGAGTGGCTTCCGACCCGGTGGAAGCGGCGAGGTGGTTCGAACGGGCCGCGTTTCGCGGCTGGGGCGATGCGCAGGTCAATCTGGCCACCCTGAAGCAAAATGGCTTGGGCATGGAAACCGACCTGGTGGGAGCCCTCGACTGGTACGCCAAGGCGGCGAAAAACGGAAATGTCGACGCGCAGGAGCGTCTCGCCCGCCTCCTTGCGGAGTCGACGGATTCCTCCCTTCGCGATCCGCTGCAGGCGGCTTTCTGGGCCGCGAGCGCCGCTGGCGCAGGCGGTGAGGCCGTTTCCGGACTGGCCGCCGAACTTAGAGACCGCCTTTCTCCGGCTCAAGTTGAAGAGCTTGACCGCCTCCTTGCCGATTCGGAGAATGAGGTCACCCCATTTTCCGAATGATAGGTTGGATGCAGAATGAAGGTTTTTTTGAAGAGGGCGTCGTTTTTGGAGTCACCCTGGCCCTCTCGATTATCGTGATCCTTCTGCTGCGTCGTTTCTGGCCGTGGTCGCGAGGGCTCGATCGCGGCGATGGTCTGCGGAAACTACAGTCTGAACCCGTGCTGAGAGTGGGGGGCATCGCCATCTTCGCGGTCTTTGCGGTTTCCTGTGTCGCGGCCGGATCGCCCGACATCGCTCAGGATCCCCTGCGGATTTCGTGGCCGTTTTTCCTGCTTGGGGCCACCATGTTCCTGCTGGGACTCCTCGACGATCTTTTCGGTCTTCCGGCTGTGGTCCGTCTCCTCGTCCAGATCGTGGTGGGGATTGGCGCCTATCTCTGTGACATGCGAATCGACCTGCTGACCAATCCCTTTGGGGCCGGCGAGATCGAAACGGGCGGATTCGGACTGATCCTCACGGTGATCTGGTTTGTGTCCATCCCCAATCTGATCAACCTCGTGGACGGGATGGATGGACTGGCTGGAGGAATCGCGCTTTTTCTCTGCATCACCCTTGCCACGCTCGGAGCCTTTGCCGGACACGAGGAGATGTTGTTGCTCAATGTCGGTCTCGTCGGTGGAATCGTCGGTTTCCTTGTCTTCAACCTGCCTCCGGCGAGGATATACATGGGGGATGGCGGCGCGTACCTGCTCGGGTTCGCAATCGCTGGTTCGTCGATGCAGACCTCCAACAAGGGGTCGATCCTCGGAGCCCTTCTGGTCGTTATTATCGTTCTGGGGTTCCCCATCCTCGATACCGCGCTCGCGATGGTGCGGCGGGTGCTCACGGGACTGCCTCTGATGCGGCCCGATGCGCTGCACCTTCACCATCGCCTCATGACCCTGGGTTTTTCGAAGCGAAATATTCTCTTCGTTCTCTACGGAATTTTCGCGGGCCTTTCTCTACTTGGATTGAGCGTGTTCCTCTCCGCCGGATACTCGTTGCCGATCGTCGGAATGGTGGCAACCCTGGCGGTGATTCAGGCGCTGCGCTTCCTCGGGCTGCCCCACAACCTGAAACAGGTCCGGAAGGTCTTCGGGGACCTCATCGAGGCGCGCAAGGACGTGCGTTACGCCTATGCCATGTCGCTGGTCCTCGAGCACGATCTCGAAAGGGTGGCTTCCGCCGCCGAATTCTGGCGGAACTTCCGCAGATTCATCGAGCGTTTGGATCTCGTTCCCGTGGTCGGGGGCGTGGAAAACGTCGACGAATCCCGCCAGGTGATCGCCCTGCGTCTCGACCCCCAAACTCTCTGGATTATTCACTGCCCCAGGCCGGCTGACAACAGCCGCCGATGGGAACGGGTCGCGAGGTGTTTTTTCTCCGCCATCATGGGGGCAAGAGGGGCTTGGAAAGCCAGGCTTCCCGCCGATCTAGGATTTGTCGAAAGCACGAGCGAAAGCGACATGCAGGATCTTGAGATGAGGGTGATCAATTCCGGAGGGGAAGAGTTCGTCATCTAACCGCTCCAAGGCATTAGAAGAAAGCCCGTGATCGTCGCAACTCCCTGATTTCTCGCTTCTGCGAAATGATTTTAATTTTTTGCGTCCGCACCTTGACGGAAACCCCAGCATGCTGTTCTAATCCGCATCTTTCTATCATGCGCCTCCTCTCAATGGCACGGTTCGCAGCCGTGATGATCGTTTTCATGACTTCGCCAAGAAGCGAGGCTCAGGATGACGTTGCGTCCGATCTCGTTTCGGGGGATGGCGGGGATGGAGTTCTTCTGGATGACCAATCGCTCACGGGTCTTGAGGATTCGGCGCTCGGGTATTCCCTTTTCCCCGGATTGAAGGTGGATCTGTCAGGCTCTACTTCCTACATCTACGACTCGAACACGAATCAGACTCCGGTGCCCAACAGCGCGTCCCTTTTCGCCTTCACGCTCGGCGCTGCGGTGAAATCGGGTAAGGAAGACAAAAGGGGGGGCTTTTACGGAATCGACTACATCGGTCAGGCCTTTGTCTACACCGATTCCGCCGACGATCTGGGCCGCGATCCCTACGAGCACTTCTTTGGCGGTAATGTTGGAGTGAACGGAGCGAAGACGAAGGTCCGCCTAGATTTTGACTATCATCGCAACAACGGAAACGCGATCCAGTGGGACCGCATCGAGCGCGAGACTCGTCGCTCGGCGAGCCATGATTACAATCTCAATTTCGGTGTGACCCGCGACCTCTTCCGGGGTGACCTGGAGTTTGGTGCGGGATACACCTTGCGGGATTTTGATGCCGGGACCGGACTCAACGACGGTGAGAACACCTACACGGATATCGCCTGGCTCACGACTCCCTCGTTTGCCCCCAAATCAGCCATCGGCCTCGGCGTGAGAACCGGAACGGACAACTACGACGGACAGTCCTCACAGGACTATGTCACCCCCTCGCTGCGTTGGCGCTACAAGGTTTCGGGAAAGACTTCACTCCATCACTCTCTCGGTTACGAGTTCCGGTCAATCGATGCACCCGGGGCGCAGGATTCGGAGAATGTGGTGTTCAATGGCGGAATCGACTGGGCCGCGACCTCGAAGACCCGCATGGGGCTCAGTTACTACCGCAACGTCCAGCCCTCCTACGCCTTGAACGGGCAGGATTCGACTCTTTCGGGAGTGGCCCTCGATGTCGCCAACCGTCTTCCCGGTCATTTCCTGCTGACGACCCGTCTTGGCTACGAAAACGCCGACTACTTCTCCAGTGCCGTTGGAGGAGTCGCGGGACGGAATGATGACTTTGTCCGGCTCTCGATGGATTTGAGCCGCCCCTTGAATCTCGGCGGGAAATTGCGGGGGGAATGGGCGATTTTCTTCCATCACAACCGGAATGATTCAAGCCAGGCTCCCTTCGAGTTCGAGCAGAATATAACCGGGGTTCGCTTCGGATTTGCTTATTGATTTTTTGGCAACGTTTCTGTCAATCTTCCGATCATAACCCCCCCAGATGAAAAAATTCGCTCTTCCGTTTGTGGCCACCATTCTGGCCATTCTCACCTCAAGTCCTGTCGAAGTTCAGGCGGCAAATCGTGACGTCACCGGTACGATCTTCAACGATCCCAATGGAAACAACCGGCTCGACAACAACGAGAAGGGTGGTGCCAAGGCAACGGTCTGGCTCTATCGCATTTTGCCGAACGGCAGTCGGCGAAAGGTGGGCAAGATGTCGACGGACCAGGCGGGCAATTACACCTTCAAGAACGTCAAGCCCGGAAAGTATGTGATCGCGATCCGCTACAGTACCAACAAACTGGCGGTTCGCACGAGACCCTTCACGATTGGAGGAAAAGGAAATAGCCCCTACCGGGCGAACTTTCCTTTCGTGACCAATCAGACGCTCAAGCGTTACCCGAGCCTGACCCAGACGCCGAATCCGGCGAATCTCGATCAGAACGAGTCGGTTTCTCCTTTCGCACCCTGAAGCGATCTTCGGGTGAGGCCCGTATCCCGTCATGCGGGGACGGGTATTCTTGAAGGTTCGTTGGGCGGGTTTTCAAAACGGAAAACCCGTGTTAAGTTCCACGCGCCCCCAAGGGATGCCCTTGAATTTCCGTGATGATTGAATTCTTCGTCGGTCCGAATCGATTTTTCGCACTGGCTGCGTGGCTGGGGATCTCATGCGGGCTCCTTTCTATTTCCGGGCACTCTCAGGAGGTGGTTCCACTCCAGGCTTCACCGATCGGATCCGGGGCAACGGAGGAGGCTCCCGGTGTGCTTGATCCCGTGGCCCTGCCCCGCGTCACTTCGGGGGAGGTGAGGGAGAATCTGAAGCTGAAGACGGGTGACATCGTCTCCGTCAATGTCTTCGGTGAAACGTCGCTCACCGGCGCCTTCCCTGTTGGCCCGGGCGGTGAGATCGTCTTTCCCCTCCTTGGAGGGATCCCGGCAGCGGGACTCACCTCGACCGAGTTGGGCGAGGAAATCAAGAAGCGTCTCGAAGCCGACTACATCCGCAGCGCCCAGGTGGCGGTAGCCATCGCGCAGGAAGCGAAACTGGCACCGGAAACCGTGACCGTTATCGGCCAGGTGATGCGCCCGGGCCAGGTGGCCTTTGAAAAGGGCACTCCCATGGATCTGTTCACCGCGATCTCGACGGCGGGAGGGCTGACGGAACGTGCCAATCGCATGCACATCGAATTGAAGCGGCGAGAGAAGGACGATCTTCGCACCCAGGTGCTCGACCTCGAGAGCGACCGGGTCCTCAAGCTCCGTGACAAGGATACCGTCATCGTCCATGCGGTCCCCGAAAAGATCGTGGCGGAAAAAGTCATTCAGACCGTCACCGTAATCGGGGAAGTTCGCAATCCTGGTCAGGTGGCGATCAAGGATGATCAGCCACTGGATATCATCACGGCAATCGCGATGGCCGGCGGATTCACCGATGTGGCTCGTCCGTCCAAGGTGGTCGTGCGACGGAACGGACCGAACGGGGTCGAGACTTTCGAAGTGAACGTCTCGAAGATGCAAAGGGACAATTCCCAGCCGGTGTTTCTCCAGCCCAACGACACCGTTACCGTGCCGCAGAGCGTCTTTTGAATGTGATTTCTGCAATGCCGGTTCTTCTTCAAATGCCATTTCTCCACCCAGCGCCCTCATCGTCTGCTCTTTCGAGCCCAATTCGCGCATGAGCCGACCCCTTGCCTCCGAATCCGATTCGCTTGAAGCGGGTTCCTCACGCGGTTTCCAGGATTACCTCCGATGGTTTCTCCGCCGCATCTGGATTTTCCTCATTGCCCTGGTCGGGGGAGTGTTTCTGGGATTGTATCTCTATTCGGTAACGCCACCCACCTACCAGTCGGTCGCGACCATTGAAATCATCCGGGTAAAACGGGATGCCGCCGACATCGCCGAAGCCGAGAAGATCCGCATGTCGGGTGCTGCCGAGATGCTCTCGGCGTCGGAACGGCTTCGTCTGCCTCAGATTTATGTGGAGGCGGCGAAAGGCCAGATCTTTGCCAATCGTGACAACATCGTGCCCGCCCAGAAGCGGTTTCCATGGACTACCAAACACCACTATTCTAGCGGAGATCTGAGTCCCGAGCTGGTCGGTGCGATGCTGTCGAAATGGGTCACGGTGCGGTGGCGCACCGATACGGCTCTTCTCGATCTGAGCGCGGTTCACACCGATCCCGCTATCGCCCGAGATTCGCTTGCGGCCGTCCTTTCGGCCTACGAGAAACTCTCCGAAAGCCGGGTGGAAGGCGCTTCCGAGTATGCCCTCGAGTATATCCTCGACGCTTCCTCCGAGATCAAGGAACGGCTCCTCACCCTCGAGAGCACGCTGCAACTCTATCAACGTTGCATCGCCCTGAGCAAGGAGATCGACGAGGCGGAGCGGCAGGTGGCAGAGATGGAAAAACGTTACCTGCCCAAATGGCCGGCCCTCATCGAGGCCAAGGAACTGCTCCACATTCTCGAGGAACGGTTTGGGCAGGAACTCAACCAGGTCATGAATCTCTCTCAGGTGGAGAAGGAATTCTGGGATCAGAGCCTTTCCGGTCTCGTGTCGGTGTCTCCGGACGAACTCAACGGTGCGAAACGTCAGCTCGTTGCGACACGGTCAAGCGTCCTTCAGCGGGAACTCGACGCCGAGAAACTGGTCTATGACAATCTCATCGTTCAGTTGAAAGAGGGTAACGTGACGAGAGGATTTGCCGGCCGTCAGTTCGAGGTGGTGCAGCCTCCGACGATGCCGGCGATGCCCGTCGCGCCGGTACGGAAAACGCTTCTCATCCAATGTGCCGGAGGAGGGGCCGCCCTCGGATTCGCGGTGATCATGTTGCTCGGGTTTCTCGATCCCACCCTGCGTACCGTTGCCGAGGTGGAACAGTTTTGCGGGGTGCCGGTGGTGGCCGCGACTCCCGCATTCAAAAAGTCCGAGAGCCGCTCCGGTTGCCTGGAGCTTCTCAATGACTCGCAATCGCCGGCCGCGGAGGCGGTAAGGAGCCTGCGGGCCGGGCTTACCTTCCTGGGCACGGCGGAAGAGCGTTGCACCTTCCTTGTTACGAGTTCGGTTCCGGGAGAGGGCAAGAGCTGGGTAGCCTCGAATCTCGCCCATGCCTTTGCCCTCCAGGGAGACCGCACCCTTCTCATCGATGCCGACATGCGTCGCCCTGTTCAGTCGGAGGTGTTCGGGTATGCGAAAGACTCGAAGGGACTTTCCGACATCCTTTCCCTGGGAACCTCGATCAAGGAAGTGCTGCTCAGGTCCGAGGTTTCGGAGGAGCTGTTCCTCATTCCGGCCGGCAGCTGGTCGGCCAACCCGGCGGAACTCCTCTCCGGCAAGTCGCTGCGCCCGCTTCTGGAAAAGTTGAGCGAGTATTTCGATCGCATTGTCATCGACTCCGCTCCGCTCATTCCCGTGAGCGATTCGATCCCGCTCGCCAAGCTGGTTCAGTCGGTCGTTCTCGTGACCCGGATGGGTCGAACGCCCAAGGGGGCGATTCAACGCGCGATCAGGGTGCTTTCCGACAACGGGACCCACCCTGTGGGGATCGTCGCCAATGGACTGCCCCGGGCCCGGACCATGGGAGGACAGGGCTACTACTATTCGTATGCCAGTGGAGGGAGTTACTCCGGCTACGCACGCAAGGAGGGGTGAAGCCCCGTCGGCGAAGTTGCGAAATGGTGGTTCGGTCCGGGAATTCCGTTAGCGGTCCCGTGGTTTTGTGCCAACCTGAACTCCGGGGCTGTTTTCCGCTTGGCGGCCCGACCCATGCGGTGGTACCACGAGCATTTTCCTCCCTTGCGCTGGATGGCGGCGTTGGCCCCCTTTCTAGCGGCTTTCTTTTATGCGCCGCTCGCTTTTGGGGGAACGACTCCCGAAACCGTTGGTGTCCTTGACAGGCTCCTCTTCCACGGGTTCCTCCTCTGGGTTTGTGTCCTCATCCTCGAGCAGAGAAGTGCGCGCATCCCTCGGCTTTTCTGGATTCCCGGGATCGCCCTTTGTGTGATCGGTGCCGCCCATGTCATGAATCCAGTTTCGGTGGCGGACCCCAGTTTCGGAGATTTCGAGCCTTTGGAAAACCATCTCGCTTTTCTCCCCGGCAGTGTCGATGCGGCGAGCACGTGGCCGGTTCTGGTTCACCTCTTCGCCCTGTTCCTTGCCGGACTGGCTCTTTGCGACGCGCTTGCCGGGTCCCGTGTGCGCTGGTTTCTCTTTCGCACGATCGCCCTCGCGGGATTTGTCATCGCCGTGATCGGCATCTATCAGAAAGCCACCGGTGCCGAGGCCATGCTGTGGAGCGGTCCGAAGCG
>JAGRPC010000093.1 GCA_020439925.1 Verrucomicrobiia bacterium
CCGAAGCGGTCCAGTGATTCGCTCACGCTGGCCTCGAGATCGACCGGCTCGAGATGCGGCTCGACCTCCGATTCCGCCCTCGCGAGAAGCGAAAGCGTATCGAGGAGCGCCTCAAGTTCGGCGAGGACCTCGAGCATTTCCCGGCCGTGTTCGGCGGTGAACTCCTCCGGCCACCGGGTCCCCAGCTCCGTCATCGCACGCAGCTCGGCCAAAGGAGTGCGGAGCTCGTGGGCTGCATCACTCGTGAAACGCCGCTCTCGGGCGAACGATTTCTCCAGTCGTGCAAGCAACTCGTTCAGCTTGGAAGCCACCCCCTGCAACTCCACGGGAAGGTCGTCGACCTCAAGGCCGCGGGACAGCCGGTGTGCATCGATGCGCTGGACATCGGCGCTGAGACGATCGACCGGCTTCAGGGCGGATCTTACGACGAACGAGAGAACCGCGAGGCTGGCCAGAATCGCCCCGCCGCCAAAGGCGAGAATCACGAAGGCGACGGTGCGAAGTGTTTTCCGCAATTGCGAGGTGTCGCTCGCGACGAGGATCCGGATCCCCGAAAATCGATCTTCGACGTCATCGGAGGGAGTGAATGTCTCCCAATAGGCCCTCCCCGGAACCTGGTCGGGAAGGACAATGTCGTCAAATCCGCTCTCTTCCCCCGCAAACCCTTCCGGCACACGCAAATCGGAAGATCCCAGCGAAGGGGAACGCATCAGCGGACCACCCTCACGGTCAAAGACTTCGAAGTAATCTCCAGGCGAAGAGGAACCGAACCCGGCGAACGCCTGAATGTCGAGATCGATCTCAAACTCGCCCTCATCGACCTCGGAAGCGATCACGAGTGCCTGAGCCTTCGTGACGAGCGAATTCTCGAACTGCCGTTCCAGCGCCTCGCGCAGGGTGAGGTGAAGACCCGCTCCCCCGCCAACAAGCAGCAGGGCCGCCGTCGCCCCGATTGACAGGGCCATCTGCCGACGGATTGACTTCATGGCGACTCCTGCAACACGTAGCCGAGACCTCGACGGGTATGGATAAGGGGCGGTGCCCCGCCCGGGGAGAGTTTGCGTCGAAGCGAATACACCGCCGCGTCGACGGCATTGCTCAGGGGGCTGTCGGCGTCCCCGTAGATTCGCGCTTCGATCTGATCCCGGCTGAAAACGCGGCCGGGATGACGAACGAGACACTCGAGCAGGGAGAATTCGCGCGCGGTGAGAGAGAGGCGCACTCCTCCCCTTTGCACGGTGCGCGCTGCGAGATCGACCTCCAGGTCCCCCACCCGGATGCGGGAGTCCGCCTGTCCCCGGTGACGTCGGATCACCGCTTCGAGCCGGGCCGCGAGCTCCTCGATCGCGAAGGGTTTCACCAGGTAGTCGTCGGCTCCGACCGCCAGCCCGCGCACCCGGTCGGCCACGGCGGCAAGGGCGGTGAGCATGAGAACCGGTGTGAGGTCGCCCTTCCTCCGCCACTCCTCGACCAGTTCGAGACCGCTCCTGCCCGGCAGCATCAGGTCGAGAATGATCGCGTCGTAGGAGTTGACCGAGACCCGGGTGGCCGCCTCGTCTCCGTCCCTCGCCTCGTCCACGGCATACCCCAGGCGAGCAAGTGCACGAACGAGAGTGGAGCGGAGACGATGGGAATCTTCAACCAGGAGGAGGCGCATGCGGAAAAGCGTTCAACGAACGGAAACGGACCCGGGTGACACAAACCGTGTATTCATCGAAAGAACTCGAAGGGGCACTTCAAAAATCGGTTTCCTCGCGACGACTGATCACTTCTCCCGTCTCACTGAGGATTAGCTGCAGTTCGACCCGGCCAGGCATATCAAAATCGATGTGGTATTCCACCTTCCCGTCCGCTGTCACCCGATCGGCGCCATCGAAGCGCCCCCGGGAGGCGAGAACGGGCTCCATGGTGGCGCGAATCGGCGGAGGAAGGTCCTGGAGCCGCATCTTGTCGACCATCTTGAGAAGGGTGCCGTCCCCGGCGATGTGGAGCTTGCGCTTGCGGGGACCGGGCAGATCGATCTCCACGATGTAGAGCAGGCGATCGTCGATGCGGATTACCTTTAGATCATCGACGTGACCGCCTCCGAGGTTCTCCTGGATCTTCCCCTGAACTTCCCCGGAGAGCTTCTTCAACGCTTCGTCCCCCGCCCGCAGCCGCGTGGACAGGCACGTCGCAACAGCGAAGAGGATTAGGATGGTCGCTGGGGAATACCGCCTGTTCATGACCCGATTCCGGGCGCGTCTTTTCCGCCCGCTCCGTGAGGAGAAACTGACTTTATCCCCCGGCAATGGCAAAGGGAAGGTCGGAATTTGTGCCAGGTCGGATCACAAGGAGGTTCGGGAGCGTCACCCGGCTCAGAAATCGGCTTCCTCACGATGACGGAGGATCCGCCCCTCCTCTCCGATGACCAGGTGGAGGTCGACCTCGTCGATGAGGTCGAAGTCGACATGGTATTCCGTTTCGTCACCCGCGACGACACGGTCCGCTCCATCGAAGCGATTGCCTTCACCGAGAAACGGGTGCAGCGCCGCCTTCACCGGTTTGGGAAGATCGCGCAGACGAACCTCGTCGACGATACGGAGGAGGGCGCCATCCCCCCCGACGTGCAGCGTCCGCTCGCCTTTACCGGGCCGCTCGATCTCGGCGACATAAAGCAGGCGGTCCTTCACATGCACCGCGTTGACTCCATCGATCCTTCCCGGCTGGGAGTGGTGGAAGATGGTTTCCCGGACCGACTCGGGGCACTGTTTCAGGGGAATCCCCTCTGAACGGACCGAAGTGAAAGTGCTGCCGAGCAGGGTGGCTGAAAGGTCGAGAACGAATTGCTTCTTCATGGAGAACGTGGGGTTTGTCGATCCGGCCCGGGAAAAGTCCCGGAACGTCCACATTCTCGTATTCGAAGATGACGGGGAGATGAGCGGATTCCAAAAAACTTGGGACCCGCTCCCGGCGATCCGGTCCCGTCCGGATCCCGGGCACTGCCGATCTCTCTTCAGAAGAGCCTCGCATAGCGATCCACTTCCCACTGCGAGACGGTCTGGTGGTATTGCCGCCACTCCTCCGCCTTGTAGGTGATGAACTCGTCGCGGAGCTCCTGTCCGAGCACCTTGGTAACGAAGGGATCGTCGGCGAAGGCCTTCACCGCTTCGTCGAGGGTGCGCGGCAACTCCTGGATTCCGGCGGCCTCCAGCTGCCCGGGCGTGTACTCGTAGAGGTTGTCTTCCTGCGCCGGTCCCGGATCGAGGCCCTCCCGGATTCCCTCCAGGCCAGCGGCGAGGACCAGGGCCCCCGCCAGATAAGGGTTGCAGGAAGCGTCGGCGTTGCGCGACTCGACACGGCCTCCGCCCATGGGAACACGAAGGGCGTTGGTGCGGTTGTTCCGGCCGTAGCTGTTGAAAACGGGCGCCCAGCTGTAGTAGGCCATGAGCCCGCGCCGGACGAGACGCTTGTAGCTGTTCACGGTCGGCGCGAAGGCGGCGCAAAGTGCGGGACCATGCTTCAGGACTCCGGCGATGAACTGGTAGCCGAGTTCGGTGAGGCCGAGGCCCCGGGGATCTTCGGACGGTTCGCGGGCGAAGAGGTTTGCGCCGGTGGAGAGGTCGAAGAGCGACATGTTGAAATGCGCCCCGGTGCCGGTCTTGTCGGCGAAGGGCTTCGGCATGAAGGTCGCGATGAGCCCTTCCTCGGAGGCGTAGTGCTTGGCCATCATGCGGAAGAACGTGAAGCGGTCACACATCGTCAGGGCGTCGGCGTATTTGAAGTCGAACTCGAACTGCGAGTTCGCGTCCTCGTGATCGAGCGAGTAGAGGTCCCACCCAAGGTCGTTGATCGTCGTCGAGACCTTGTCGAGCCAGGTGTAGCGGTCGAGAAAGCGCTTCACGTCGTAGCAGGCCTTCACGAGATTGTCGTCGTCGTTCGGGACCTCGAGCCTGCCTTCCGGGGTGAGCCGCAGCACGTAGACCTCGCACTCGATTCCGAGGTTCATCCCGAAACCCATGTCCGCAGCCTCCGCGAGGACCTTCTTGAGCGCGACCCGGGTGTTCACCTCGTAGGGTTCGCCCTTGAAGGTGTTGTCGGCGGGATAGAAGGCGACCTCCCGGTTCCACGGGAGGATGCATCCCCGTTCAAGGTCGGGGACCGAGGCGATCTCGTCGTCGTTGGGGCTCTGCCCGAGCCCGTCGAGCGCGTAACCCGTGTAGAGCTCGGATCCCTCGGCAAAATGGACGAAGTGATCGACGGGCACAAACTTGCCCTTGGGCACGCCGTGAATGTCGACGTAGGCGCCGACGCAGTACTTGACGCCCTTCGCCTTGAGTTCGTCGCGGAGGCTGATGAGTTCTTCGGTGGATTTCATGGAACGGAATGAGAGAGGGTGCAATCGTGAACGAAAGAGGGTTCTGTCAGGGTTTCTGGGAAGCCGCGGCGGGTCGGTCCATCGTCGGCCAGGTTCCCCGGGACCGGGCTGCGAGGAAGCGCTGGATGAGCCAGACGGGCATCTCCAGGTGGCTGAGGCGCCCTCGCTGGTATCCTGCCGTGGTCAGTCCCCGCTGCACCGCCATGCAGACCTCCATGTCCTCGAGGTGAAACTCGATCCCGGCCCGGTTGGCACGCTCGCGCCGCTCCTCGAAGTCGGGCAGGTCTTTCGCGCCTTTCGGCACGAGGATGGTGGTGAGGAGCTGGAGCCGGTCCGGCGCGACGGGAAGAATGCGGTACCAGATGATCGAGTCGGCCGTGTAAACGAAGGTGAACAGCGGATAGGCCATGACCAGCCCCCAGCTGTAACGCGCTTCCTCCGGCAGACCGGGGATGGGAGGGAAAATGTCCCAGGATTCCCCTTTCGCTTCCCGTTCCTCGATCTCGGCACGAAGGGTTTCGCGCATGGGGAGATGGCAGCGGATGTGGAAAGGTTTCTCTTCCTCGGTCCAGGTATCGCGTGCGCGCATCATCGGCTGGAGCGTCTTGCTGTGCGCGCCGGCATGGTGGTAGGACTCCATGAAATTCTCCGCGAGGACCTTCCAGTTGAAACTGCAGTCCCACTCGTTGGCGACGACCAGCTCCATGTCCGCGACATTCCACGGAGCCATGTCGGCGCCGAGTGCGGCGTACTGTTCGGCAACCGTCCGCGGAGCTTCTCCGTCGAGATTCACAAAGACGAACCCGTTCCAGACCTCGGTGCGGAAGCCGCGGAGACCCCACTCGTCCCGCTGGAAGCCCTCCGCCTCGCCCATCTCGGCGCAGGCCTTCAATCCTCCGTCGAGCTCGAAGGTCCAGAAGTGATAGGGGCAGAGGAAGAAGCGCGTGTTGCCGCAACCGGGTTTGCCCTCGTGCGGAGTCGCCATGTCGTGGCCGTCGTAACCGAAGCCCGGAGGCATGATGTCCATGGCCCGGTGTGGGCAGACTCGCGAGAGGACACGGATGTCGCCGTCCTTCGTTCGAACAAGGATGAGCGGCTCGCCAAAGACCTCGAGATTGAGGAAGTCTCCCGTGTTCGGGATCTGCGAAACGTGGCAGAGGGCGATCCAGTCGTTTTCGAACAGGTTCGCAATTTCCCAGCGGAAAAACTCCTCGCTGGTGTAGGCCTGGGGCGGCAGGGTCGTGCTCTGCGCCAGGGGAAGGTCGGCGACGCGTCCGATTTCCGCGAGAATATCGGCGACGGGCAATTCGTGAGGGGCGTGACGGAGAGTGGGACGGGAGGCGCGCACCGGTCCGGGAAGACAGGCGGCGCGGACTTCGGATTCAGAAAGGAGATTCATGGGAGAAATGGGGCTGGGAAGTGGCGGAGGAAAGCCGGAGGATCATAGTTCTTTGTTAGGGTTTGCGACCGGTTTCCCCCAGGGGAACAAAAGAACGGAGAAGCGTCAGGCCCGGCAGCCGAGAAAGACGGAGATGCAGAGAGTCACCCCCAGTTGGCGCAGGAAGGTAGCCGCGCACGGCCCGTGCGCGGAGCCGGCGGATTCAGCGCGCGCGCCGCACGCTGCCACCTCGTGGAATTGACATTCGCTCTTCATCACAGTCTCGTGAGCTGGCGCTCGAGCTGCTGGTCGTGGATGGTATAGAAAGCCTGCTCCCACTCGCGACGTTTCTGCGCGAGATAGATGGCCTTCATTTCGCCGAAGACCCCATCGACGAAGGGATCGTCCTCGAAGGCATCGAGGGCATGGAGCAGGGTCGGGGGAAGAAAGCGGATCCCCGCTTCCCGGAGCTGGGAACGGCTCATCGCATAGATGTTGTCGTTGACCGGTTCTCCCGGGTCGAGCTGCTCCTCGATGCCGTCGAGACCCGCGGCGAGATGGAGGGCCGCGGTAAGATAAGGATTGTTGGCCATGTCGGGAGCCCGGTTCTCGATGCAGTAGCGGTTCAACGGCAGGCGCATCATCGCGGAGCGGTTGTTCTTCCCGAAGGCGACGAGAACGGGCGCCCAGCTCACGTCCGGCATGTCGCCCTGGGCGATGAATCCCTGGTAACTGTTGTAGGTCGGCGAGGAAACCGCGGTGATGGCGGACGCATGACGCAGGATCCCGGCGACGAAGTGAAAGGCCATCTTCGATAGGGGAATCCCGTGGCGTTCGGCGTAGGGATTGGAGCCCGCCTCGAGCGCAAAGAGATTCTCCCCGGTCCCCAGGTTCGCGAGGGACATGTTGTAATGGCAACCCGAGCGGAAATCGTTCGCGAAGGGCTTCGGCATGAAGGTCGCGACGGCTCCGGTGGCCGACGCCACCTCCTTGGCCATGAGCCGGAGGAAGGTGAGACGGTCGGCAGTGGTCAGGGCGTCGGCGTAGGCGAAATCGAACTCATACTGGCCGTGACCACCCTCCTGGTCGAACGAGAACACTCCCCAGCCGAGTTCGTTCATGTATTTCACCATTGGATCGAGAAAGTCCATCGATCCGAGCGACTGGTGCACGTCGTAGGCGGGGCAGGTTCCGAGATAACGGCGCGGAGGAAGAGGCTTGAGACCGCCATCGAGGGAATCCTCCCTGAGGACGTAAAACTCGGGTTCGATGCCGAGGTTGAACTTGAGCCCCATGGCCGCGGCTCGATCAAGCTGGCGTTTCAGGATTTGCCGGGAGTCATTCGCGTAGGGCTCGCCGTGGTAGTAGAGGTCGCCGAAGAAGTAGGCGAAACGCCGGTCCCACGGACAGACGATGGCGCTATCCAGATCCGGAACCGCCGCGCATTCGTCCTCCTGCGGACCGACGAGCCCCATTCCCTCCATGGCCCCCACGGTGAACAACTCGGACCCGTTCGCCATCTTCGCGAGGGACTCGAGCGGATTGACTTTGGCCTTTGGGACCCCGTGGATGTCGACATAGGTCGAGAGGAGATATTCGACTCCTGCCAAGGCGAGATCGACCTTGAGCGCCTCGAGTTTCGCCGGATCGGCGGCAAAGCCCTCTGGAACCGCAAAGGTGGGAGTGGAGTCGAAAGCCATGGAGAAACGCGTGTGATTCAGCAGGGATTGAGGAAGGCCCAGTGTTCTTTGGAAAGAGGCGGTTCTTCGGTCCGGGCGCTTTCAATGACCTCCACGAGGGCACCGACCATTTCCTCGAAGAGGGAAGCACCCCGCGAAGCCTCTCCCAGCGACGGGCTGCCGGTGACCCCGTTCAGGCTGGTCTGGGCGACGGGATGGGAAAAGACCGTGCCGGCGGTGCGGTCCGGATCGTCTTCGACGAGGTCCATGCGCACCGTCCCGGGCGCCAGGTGCAGCATCAGATCGGTCTCGGCACGATTGGCGTGGAGGTCGTCGGCATCGCTGACGAAGTAGTCCCGGACCGACGGCGTGAGGAGGAAAGTGTGTTTCAGGCCCACCTGGAGATGACCGAGATGCTCGAGGCGGATCTTTTCCACGGCGACGCGGAGGGAGGCGTCGTTGCCGAAGTGACTGTTGACGAGGAGAAGACGCGACCAGCCTCCCGAACGGACCCAGGTGGCGATCTCGCAGACCAGGTCGATAAAGGTTTCGTGACTTAGCGAGAAGGTGCCAGGCCATTTCCGGGTATGGCCCGAGGATACGGTATAAGCCACGGCGGGCAAAACCAGCACGCCGCTTCTCGCCCCCGCCTCGAGGCAGACCCGTTCGGCGATGACCGTATCGGTGTTTACCGGCAGGTGAGGCCCGTGTTGCTCCGTGGCGCCGAAAGGAAGAAGCACGAGAGTGCCACCCGCATCCCGATGATCCGCCAGTTCCTTCCAGGAAAGGCGATCCAACTGGCAGGGCTCGGACATCTTCGAACAATCAGCGGGTTCACTCGACGTCGTCGCCTTCCACCGTCATGCGGGGGAAGGGAATCTCATCGGATTTCGACTGCGACTCGGGGTGGATCAGTTGGTCGATACGATGTTTCGTCGCGACAAACTCGGAAGTGATGAACTGGTCGCTGGAGCGCGGACGGGGAACCGGAACCTCGATGATCTCGTTGACCTCTCCCGGATTTGCCTTGAGGACGAGAATGCGGTCGGCAAGAAAGGCGGATTCGTCGAGGTCGTGCGTGATGAAGAGGATCGTGATGTCGAGGTTCTTCCAGATCTGGAGCAGGTAACTCTGCATCTGGCAGCGCGTCTGGGCATCGAGGGCGCCGAACGGCTCGTCCATGAGGAGGATGCGCGGGCGGTTGGCAAGGGCCCTCGCGATCGCGACACGCTGCTTCATGCCACCCGAAAGCTGGTGTGGATAGCTGTTCTCGAAACGGGAGAGACCGACGAGCTCGATCCATTGACGGGCCTCCGATTCGACCGTCGCTCCCCGTTTTCCGGCCATGCGGGGTCCGAACATGACGTTCTGCTTCACCGTCAGCCAGGGAAAGAGGGTGTAGGACTGGAAAACCATGCCCCGATCGGGGCCGGGTCCGCTCACGGGATTCCCGTCGAGGAGAACCTCACCGTCCGAGGCGTCCTCGAGCCCGGCAAGGATGCGGATGAGCGTTGATTTGCCGCAACCGGAAGGACCGATGACACACATGAACTCCCGCCGGTAAACATCGAAACTGACGTCGCGCAGGGCCGTGACCGAACCTCCCGGAGTGGGAAAGGTCTTGTAGAGATTCCGTACCGAGAGAACGACCGGACGTTTCTTGAGGGCATCAAATCGCTCCCTCACCGCGGGGCTCTGCTTGAGGTATCTCAGGGGATGAAGGGCCGGTTCCGTGGTCGTCATGTCAGGCTTTCTCGGCTTGCCGGGTCCGCGGAGCTTCGTAGGGAAGGCGGTCGGCGGCTGCGCGACGGAGCAGGTTGGGAAGGAAGAAGATGGCCCTGATAATGGGGTTGGCCTTGGCGGCCGCTTCCGATGTCCAGGGGAAAAGGAAACGACGCAGGACGGCAAGTACCTGATCGGTGAAGAATCCGATCATCCCGATGAGAATGATGACCGGGTAGACACTGTCGAAGTTGCGCCAACGCCCCTGGGTCTCGATGAACTCCGTGAGACCGCTCTTCACCCCGACCAGTTCGGCGATGACGAGCCAGGTCCACGCCCATCCGAGAAGAATGCGGAGGTCATTGTAAAGATTCGGAAGAATACCCGGAATGACGACCGAGGTGAGAAGCTGCCGCTGCTTCGCGCCGAGTGTCTGCGCCGCCTCGAGCAGGGGCAGATCGAGCCCCCGGGTGGTGTTGGCCACGACAAGAACGAGCTGGAAGATGGTGCCGACAAAGACAAGGGCAATCTTCGGAGCGTCGTTGGCGAGAAAGATGGCGACCAGCAGGGTGCTGAAGGTGGGCGCCGGCATGTAGCGGAAGAAATCGGTGAAGGGCTCTAACAGTTTCGAAAACACCGGATAGGTGCCGCAGAGAACACCGAGTGGCACTCCGACAAGCATCGCGAGAGCAAAGCCACCGAAGACGATGCGAACGGAGTGCCCCACTCTCTCCCACATGGAGGGACGTTCCGCCTCGGCCGGCGCCGTGAAGTCGCGAAATCCGGTGACGACAACTTCGTGGGGCGCGGGCAGGTAATCGGGATTCGATGACCGGCCCTGCGGAACGAGACTGAGGAGAGGAACGGAGATGAAACGGTCGGAATCGTAGGTCGGGGAGACGCGGGACATCGCCGACCAGTTTTTCGAGACGATGGCCAGATTCTCGTCATCCAGATCCGGGCTGTCCGGGATTCTTGCCCCCGTTGCGATGTCGCGCCAGGCGTCGTAGATCGCCCCGTCATCTTTGGTCTGCTCTTCGGTCAGCCATCCGTTGGCCACGAGAACGGGCGCGAGGTGGCGAAGAACCTTCTTGTTGGCCCGTCTCACCGAGGAACCGTTTGGCGGATCCACCTCCGGATCGAAAGAGACAAGACCTCCTTCAATCTCCCGATTACCGGCGCGCACGGCTTCCTGGAATTCGGGAAAAAACTCCCGGCTCACCCGATCTCCGGCGACGTAGACGGTCGTCACGTTTTCCCGGTCCGCCGAAATCTCGAGCCGGACATCGGGATGCCAGAGAAAGGGCAGATAACTGAACGCGCACCAGACGAGGAGGGGCAGGGCAAAGGAGAAAACCGTCAGGAGCGTGGCGCGCTGCGGGGAGAGTTCCCTACGCACCGCGAACCAGGGCTCCCCTGCCGGCTTCTTTCCTCCTTCGCCCGTTTCCATGGCCTGTTCCGTGAGGCGGGGTGATCACTTCGCCATCTCGGCGAGGACCTCCAGGGTCAGGCTGGGATCGAGGAACTTCTCGATGTCCATCGGCTTCTCATAGACTTTGAAAGTGACGTTGAAGTCGTCGGAGATCTTCGAGGATCCGTAGACCGACTTGAGTCCATCCCCCTTTTCCCAGATCGGCTTCACCTGTTCGCCGGTGAGAATGTTGGTGCCGTCCAGGAAGGGTTCGTACTCCGCGGGTTTCACGGAAACGCGGGAGGAGAGGATCTCGAGAACTTCGTCGAGGTGGTCCTCGTCCTTCAGGAAGGTGACGATGCGGTACCAGACCTTGATGACCTTTTTCCAGTCGTCCCGGCGTTTTTCAAGGCTCTCGGGAGAAACATAGAGATTGTCGTAGATCAGGCCGGCAACATCCTTCGAGGTGAAGATCGGCTTGGAACCGGCCACCACCTTGAGAGCCTGACCCGAACTGGGCTGCCAGGCCGCGACCGCGTCGACCGCTCCGGACGCAAGTACCTGGGGAGTCTCGTTGGTGGGCGTGTTCACGATGGTGACGTCATCGGGAGACATCCCGTTGAGTTCGAGCGCCTTCAGGAGGAGGAGGTGGGAAACGAATCCTTCCTCGAGGCCGATCTTCTTGCCCTTGAGATCCTTGACTGACTCGATCCCGGGCTTGGCGACGATCATGTCGTTCCCGTTGGAATAGTCGTTGATGAGAATGCCGACGGAAGGTTTGCCGGTCGAACCGGTGACGAGGGCATCCCCGTTGGTCATGCCCACGGCGTCGATCTGGCCGGAAACATAGGCGTCCATGGATTCGACGTAGTCGTACCACTCGAACTTCACCTCGACTCCCTCCTCCTTGAACCAGTCTTTCTTGATTCCAATCTCCCAGGCGACCCAGCCGGGCCAGTCACTGTAGCCAATCTTGAGAGGTTCGGCCGAAACCCGGCCAGCCAGAGTTGTCATCGCCACGGCGGTGAGGGCGAGAATGAATGGCCGCCTGCCGGGTCGGCTGGGGCTGAGGGAGAGGGATTGGTTTGTTTTCATGTTCGGAATCTTCCGTATGACGTTTTCTTCTTTGCGTATTACTAAACTTTAGGCTTCGTATTACCTTTATCCGCAGGCACTTACAAAAGCACGATCCGTGCCAACAAGGGAAATCACCCCCTGGAGGTGCGGGACTGGCTCGGAATGAGGGAGTCCCCGTTCCCTCGCGCGGGGACTCCGGAGCGTTTGTGCGCTTGCTTTCGAGAGCGGCGCTGGTTTGGTGAAAGCCGCTCCGCGATGCAGAACCTCCTCGCCACCTACGTCCACCATCTCGACCCCTTTGCGATCCAGTTCACGGAGACCTTCGGAATTCGCTGGTACGGTCTTGCCTACGTCGCCGGATTCATTGCCGCGTTCCTCCTTTTCCGATGGTTTGTCAGGATCGGCGCGAGCGAGCTGAAGGATTCCCAGGTGGGAGACTTCATCACCCTCTGTGCGGTCGTGGGAACGATGGTCGGCGGCCGCCTCGGCTACATGCTGCTCTACAATTTCGACGAATTGGTGGCCAATCCAGCGAGCTTCTTCAATGTCCTCGGCGGCGGAATGTCGAGCCACGGTGGCATCGCCGGGATCACGATCACCGCCTGGTTTTACGCCCGTTACACGAAGACCTCGTGGACCGGTCACGGAGACAACCTCGTTGTCGTCGCCCCGCTGGGAGTGTTCTTCGGCCGCCTCGCCAACTTCGTCAACGGGGAGCTCTACGGACGGCCCACGGACGCGGGAGTGGCGATGAAGTTTCCGAACGAACTCACCGAGCTGGAACAGACCTCCACGGGACTCGACTGGAAGTTTCCCACGGCCCAGCTCCGCGAGATCGCCGAAAAAGCGGGGGAAGCCGTGCCGGGGCTCATCGGGAAGATCGATGCGGCGGCCTCCAAGGCACTCGCAAGCGGCCAAGATCCCCACTTCGCGGTCGTCGACC
>JAGRPC010000094.1 GCA_020439925.1 Verrucomicrobiia bacterium
GGGCCGACGTCCACGTGGTCTGCGACCTCCAGTACAGCCGCGCCACCTCGAACCCGACCCGCTGGGTCCTCGTGGTTCCAAACGACTCCCCGATCCAGACGGTCAAGGACCTCGAGGGCAAGCGCATCGCCGCCGAAGCCATCGGGATCGTTGAAAAATACCTCGAGGCCAACGGCGTCAATGCCGAGGTCGAGTTCAGCTGGGGCGCGACCGAAGTGAAGGTTCCCGACCTCGTCGACGCCATCGTCGACATCACCGAGACCGGTTCTTCGTTGCGGGCGAACAACCTCCGCATCGTCGATGTGCTCATGGAGAGTTATCCCCAGTTCATCGCCAAGAAGGAATCGTGGGAGGATCCGTGGAAGCGAGCCAAAATCGAACGCCTCGCCGTCCTCCTCCGGGGGGCCCTCATGGCCCGGGACATGGTCGGCCTGAAATTGAATCTCCCCGATACGGCACTCGAGGCGGTCACGTTGCTGCTTCCTTCCCTGCGGAAGCCGACGATCGCCCGCCTCGCTCAGGAGGGTTGGGTCGCGCTCGAAACCGTCCTCACCGAACTCCAGGTCAGGGAACTGATTCCCCGCCTCAAGGAACTGGGTGCCGAGGGAATCATCGAATATCCCTTGAACAAAGTGATTGAGTGACCGATACTCGCCACCCGCCAGGGCCCGACCGGGGTCTGGAGCGGACTGAACGTTGACTCCTTTTGATTATGGGTTCCCTCAAGAAAAAGCGGAAAACCAAGATCAACAAGCACAAGCGACGCAAGCGCATGAAGGCTAACCGCCATAAGAAGCGTTTGCGTTACAAGAGCTGATCGTTGATCTTTGGCGCGATGAAAGCAAAGCAGTCAGGTGGCCCGGCAAAGTTGGTTCACCGCTGCTTTGTCGCGTACGGGCCTCGTGGAAGGATCCTCGCGGGTTGTCTTGCCTGTGCGACCGCGACCGCGACCGCGTTTCCCGGGCGACTGGTGGCGGAGGTGCCCAAGTCGCTCGAGGATTTCGCCCAAGTCTATGTGAACCAGTATTTCGCTCCGTCGGATTCTCTGCAACTCAACGAGGATTCGAAGCGAAAGAGCAAGGCGCTGGCCCATTACGCCCGGGGACGCAGCCTCGAGGCCCAGGGCAAGACTGTGGAAGCCATCGAGGCCTATTCCGAAGTGCTTCGCAACCAGCCCGGGCAGTTTTCCCTCGCACGCAAGACCGCTTACCTTCTCGCTCGTTCCGGCCGGCAGGAGGACGCTCTCAAGCTCCTCGAGGAGAGTCTTGCCAGGAATCCCGGAGCGCCCTACGCCCACATTTCCCTTTCGGAGTTCCTCGCGACCTACGGCAACGGCGATCCCGGGGAGATGGCCCGCGCCTTCGACATCATTGAAAAGGCTGTGAAGCATTTCCCCGACGAGCCGGCCGTCTATGAGCACCTCGTCAAACTTTACCTCTCCACCGACCGCCGCGACGATGCCCGGCGCATCGTAGCCGAGGCCGCGAAGCGTGAGAATCGTGATCCGGAATTCTGGCTCCGGCTCGGCCGCATCGCGGCAAGGGTCTGGCCTGTGGGTGAGAACGGCGTCGTCTCCGATGCCGATCTCGTCAACGCGATCCACAACAAGGCGCTCGAGTTCGCCAACGGCGACGCTTCCGTGATCGAGCGCGTAGGAGATTTTTTCCACGCCACCGGCCAGTTTGACCGGGCCATCGCGGCCTTCGGCGGACTCATCGCCGTGCAGCCCGACCGCCTCGACCTGCGGGCGAAGCTGGCCCAGGTTTACGGGGCCAAGGGCGATCAGGAGAAAGTGATCCAGACGCTCAAGGAAATCGTCGAGATTGACCCGCAGAACGCCGACGTCCACAAGCAGATTGCCGGTATCTTCTTGCGCGAGCAGCGATTCAAGGAGGCCATTCCTCACCTCCAGAGCGCCCTCTCCATCACCAAGGGCAGCACCGCCGAATATGGAGCGCTCGGACGCATGATGATCGAGAACCGGGAGTTCGAGGTCGCGGTCGAGTTTTTGAAGGATGCCGCGTATCTTTTCCCCGAGTCGGCCGACTTTCCGTTTCTCCTCACGTTCTGTCTCTCCGGTCTGGAGCGCTGGGAGGAATCGGTGAAGCAGTTCGAAAAGACCTCCGAGCTGGCCGGTGACGACCAGGCGCACCTTCTGAACGAGCAGTTCTACTTCCGTTATGCCGCAGCCCTCGAGAGGTCGGGCAACCTGCCGAAGGCGGAGGAGTTGTTCCGGAAGTCCATCGAGCTTCTCTCCAAGAACGATCCCGATGCCGAGGACAAGGATTTCACCGCCACCGTCTACAATTATCTCGGTTACATGTGGATCGAGAACGACATGAAGATCGACGAGGCGGGCGAACTGATCAAGACCGCCGCTGAGCTCTCCCCCGAGAGCGGAGCGATCGCCGACAGCCTCGGGTGGTACTATTTCAAGAAGGGACAGTTTGAAAAGTCCCGGGACGAACTCCTCCGCGCCGAATCGCTCATCGAGGAGGAGGACGCGGTGATCTTCGATCACATCGCCCAAGCCTTCTATCAGCTTGGCGAATCCGAGAAGGCGATCGAGTATCTCGAGAAGGCCGTGGCGCTCGAGCCGGAGAAGCCGGAGTACAGCGAGCGACTCCAGCGGTTCCGCGAAGGCACGGAGAAGAAGCTCACGCCTACAGCTCCCAAGTGAGCGCGTGGCGGTGGTCCCGCTTCAGGCGGCGATCCGGTTGGTACGCTTGGCGACAACCCCGTAGGCGATGAAGGCGATCCCCACAAGGATCATGAAGAGAGAGTAGAACTGACCTCTCGTCATGCCAGCGATGAGCGTCGCATCGGGCTCCCGGAAGTTTTCCACGGCGATGCGCGCGAAGGCATAGTAGATGAAGAAGATGCCAGTGATGATGCCGTGCCAGGCATTCTTCCACTTTAAACGGATCGTCAGCAGCACGAGGAAGGGCAGGATCCCCTCGACGACCGCCTCGTAGAGCTGTGAGGGGTGGCGTGGCGTGAGGATCTCACCGAGGAGGGCCCGAAAGGCGGGACTTTGCCGGGAGGCTTCCTGCACCAGGTCGACGACCGCGAAGTGGGGATC
>JAGRPC010000095.1 GCA_020439925.1 Verrucomicrobiia bacterium
AGGGCTTTGGCGACTTCCGGAGGTTGCCCCGGGTGCCGTAACCGACCAAGCGGAGCTATGCAGGTTGGTCTACCCGATCACCCGCTACCGGGTCCTCCTTCGTGCCTTTGAAGCTCCGCCTAACTGGAAAGCACCGGAAGAGGGTGCCCCGGGAGGATGGTTTGCCGAGGGGAACCCTGAGTCACTTCCCCCGCTTGGAGCCCCCTACCGGAAGGTTCTAGAACTCTCCCGAGGGATGCAGGAGTCCTTCGATTTGAACCCCTGGGAACCTCCGGACAAGTGAAAACCAGCCCAAAAAAATCTGGAGATCGTGCTTGTTTTGATGCAAAAAGTTTTCAATTGTGGGCAAGAGTAAAAAATTTGGAGTTGTTTTTGAGAAGTCCACTCGCTAGGGTGAGGGTTTAGGATCACTCCGTCACACGATCACATCAACACGCAGTCCCATGTGGAAAGTATTATTGGTCATCGCATCCGTTGTCTTGGGTGGAGCTCTGTATCTGAGCTACGACAACATGGGAACCTTCAAGCAGCGGCTCGCTGACGTCGATTCGGAGAAGCAGACGCTCGCTCAGCGGACGGAGTCCCTCAAAAAGGCGAACGACGAGATTGCCGCTCTCGAGCAGTCGATTCAGAAGCTGACCGACGAAGCGGCCTCCCTCCAGACGGCCAAAGTTGATCTCGACGCCAAGATCGTTGAAGCGGAAGCCAACCAGAAGGCCCAACAGGTGAAACTTGAGAGTGCGCAGAAGGAACTCGACAACGCCAGGAAGGTGGCGGGTGACATTGCCCAGCTTGAGGCGATCCAGAAGGAAATGGTTCAGATCCGCACTCAAATAGAGGAGTCTGAAATCGAATTGACCCAACTGGAAGGAGCCGTTGCCGCCGCTCAGGTGGAGCGTGATCGACTCGAGAAAGTGGCGGCCGAGCTCGCAGCTCTTCGCACCGACCAGGAGGCTGGCGTGATCCGTGGCGAATTTCAAAGCCAGATTAAAAAGGCTTACAACCAATGGGGATTTGTCGTGGTTACCGGCGGAAACGACCAAGGTGTAGTCAATCGGGCCCAGTTGGATGTTTATCGTCGTGGCCAGCCCATTTGCCGCCTTCTGGTGACCTCCGTGGAAGCTGCCGAATCCATCGCTGACATTGTTCCCGGATCCCTCGCTCCCGGCCAGCGAGTCCAGGTGGGAGATACCGTTGTGAAGACAGTTCGCGTCCAGACTCCCGCCACCGTCCCGGCTGCAGCTCCGGGCGCAGCTCAACAAGCACCCGCCGCCCCCGGCGCCGAGGCGACTCCCGCCGGAGGAGCCCCCGACCCCTTCGGAGGCGGCATGGCCCCTGCTGCTCCCGCCGCTCCAGATCCGTTTGGTTCTCCCGCTCCGGCCGCACCAGCCGGCAATCTGCCGCCGGATCCTTTCGGAGGTGGAGCCATGGGCGGCGGAGCAGCCCCCGCCCCCGCAGCACCTGCTGCTGATCCCTTTGGAGCTGCACCTGCAGCTCCAGCCGCTCCTGCAGGCCCCGAAGGTGGCGCCGCTCCCTCCACGCCCGCGCCCGATCCTTTCCAGTGATTTCCTTGCATTCAAGAAATCGGTTTTCACTCCGACTCCTTCCCAAGATTCCAAGATGAAAAAGTTTATCATGATCCTCGCCGGTCTGACGATGCTGGGTTCAGCGGTCGTCGGCGTTCTCAACAAGAACGAACTGGCTGCGGTGAATTCCGAACTCGCCAAACTGAAGGCCGACGTTACCGAAACCACCGCCAAGCTCGGTGAGGCCGAAGACAAGCGGGACGACTCCCAGGAAAAGGAAGTTCAGGCCAAGGACACTCGGAATCAGGCGGCAGCCGCCGTTTCCGAGTCCGAGCAGAAGCTCAAGGTGGTTCAGCGCGCGGTTGAAGAATCGGGTTCGGAGCTGCAGAAAGTGGAGATCGAGAAAAAGGAAATTGACCTCGCGATCCGCAAGGTCTTTCCCGACGGTAACATCAAGACCGCCGAGGATCTTCAAATGAACCTCACCATGCTCAAGGATACCTTGACGGCCAGTCAGAACAAGAAAACCGAGCTCAACACCCAGTTGGGATCGGCAGCTCAGGCCAAGCAGACTCAGGTGGCCAAGGTGAAGGAAGAAGAAAACTTCCAGGTGCAGCGGGCTCAACGCCTCGCCCTGAACAGCCTCATCGCCACAGTGATCGCGGTCAACAAGGACTGGGGTTTCGTGATGATCAATGCGGGTCGTTCCCACGGAGTGACCCCCGAAGCCTCACTCCTCGTGAAGCGGGGCAACACCCGGATCGCCCGACTTCGCATTGTGAACCTTGAGGACATGGTGGTCATCGCCGACATCGTCGACGATTCGATTGTCAAGGGCATCGAGGTTCAGCCAGGTGACAAGGTGATCTTCGAGAACGTCCAGTGATCCTCGGCACGACTTCCAAACTCTCCGGCATGAAGCTCGTTCGTTTTTCCTTCGCTTTGTTGGCCGCTTCCTTACTGATTTCCTCCTGCGAAACCTTCGAAAGTGACCCGAAACCGGGCGGCGGTGAGAAGCTTAGCAGCATGCCTCACAATATGCCGGCCCCTTGGGAAGGTCAGGCGGGAATGCCGGGCATGATGAGTGGCCAGTATTGAGGTCAGGCCTCCTCGACGAGTTTTTCTCGACATCCCCCAGAAACTTTTCCAGTTTTTACGTAACGCTCATCCGATATGTCCAACGCCATCCTTCCAGAAATGGGATTCGCCTCTGATTTCGACATCGAGGAACGCACTCAACTGGGAAATTTTGGCGAATTCATCTCGCTTAACGATGGAGAGGTCCTCATTGACGAAGGTCACAAGCAGGATGCCCTTTTCATGGTGATCTCGGGAACCTTTCACGTGCAGACTCTGGTAACGGGTCGCCCCGTGCTCCTCGGAACCCTCAAGGCAGGCGACACGATCGGAGAAATCAACATGTTCGACCCTGGCGAAGCCAGCGCGAGCGTCGTCAGCAAGTCGTTTTCCGAAGTCTGGAGAATCGACCGCAGTCGTCTTGAGCAGTATCTGGAGGCGCATCCCCGCACCGCCGCTCGTCTCCTCGTCAATGTGGCCACCCAATTGAGTAAGCGCCTCCGCAAAACCAACGAGAAAGTTGCCATGGCACGCGAGGCCATGCTTGATTCGTTTTGACGGTTTTTCTGAACCGCCGTCGATTGTGTGCGGTGAGCGCGAAACAAGCGGAATCCCCATCCCCGTATGTTTGAGCCTTTGACACTCCCCTTCAGCCCGCCCGACGGATTGCTCTCCGCACTTGTTCTTTTTTTCGCCCTTGTAATTGGCCATGCCTTCGCGGATTTCCCGCTCCAGGGAGATTTCTTGTCCCGGGGCAAGAATCGCAACGCCCCGCCTCCTCCCCTCGCGGACGGCAAGACAACTCCCGCCAATCTGTGGATTTACCTGATGAGCGCTCACTGCCTCATCCACGCAGGTTTCGTCTGGCTCATCAGCGGATACGCCATTCTCGCTTTGGCCGAATTCATTCTCCACTGGCTCATCGATGCCGCAAAATGCGAAGGCCGCACATCCTTCGCGCAGGATCAATGGCTCCACGTAGCAACCAAGCTGGTTTACGTTGGCCTGCTCTGGGCAGGACTCATCCATGCCTGATTATCCGCCTCTCGGTTCGTTTTTACCGAAAAGAAGACGCGGATCGGCGGGAAGAGCGATCTTGAAAAGGCCGAGGGAGTGGCAGATCATTCAACCGATGAATCCACCACTCTCCAGATTCCTCCTGTTCACGGGCCTTGGGCTCGGAATGATTTCCGCCCTTCCCGCATTCTCCGAGGAGAGCGCAGCTGGCGACGCGGGGTTCACGGAGATGGAGCTTTTCACGGAGGTTTTGGAAACGATCCGCCAGAGCTACGTTGATCCTGACAAAGTCACCTATGAGAAACTGATCAACAGCGCTCTCGAGGGCATGCTTGCGTCGTTGGACCCCCACTCCCAATTCATGCAGCCGAAGGTCTTCGAGCAGCTGAAGCG
>JAGRPC010000593.1 GCA_020439925.1 Verrucomicrobiia bacterium
AGCGAGGAGCAACGCGGCCAGGTGGGAAAACGGCCGCGGTCTTCCAGCACCAGCCCCGCTTGCGGGGCCCGACTTTCCAACCAACCTTTTAAAATCCGCGTCCATCCCGGTTTTCAAACACACCCTAACCGCGGTCTGCCCGATGGCATCCGCTTCATCGTATTCGATGGGTCCTCAATAGACCGAGAGGTCCGGGTAGGTCCGCAGACCAAGTCTCGTGGATGACCAACCGCTGATCGCTGTCGAGCGGTTCACAGAGGCCGTCGGCGAGTTTGTTTCCAATGGTCCGAGAGAGATTGGTTTTGATCCTGCTGTAATTCGTCGTGCCACCCGCCATATTGAGCAACTCGAAATCGAACCAATCGCTCTTCTCCGGGGCGGTGGCCTCGAGTCGGTAATATTCTTCGGGCGTGATCCCGGATCGGTCTTCGCCGGTGTACATGAACGGGATTCTGACGCGGATCGGTTGTTTTGTCATCTCTCTCAGAGGTCTGCCGTCCCGACAGAGTCATCTCCGCAATCCGACCCTCTTCGCTCACCTCCCGTGCGTCCCGGGCGGGTTATTTTGACGAGGCGTGGCGCTAGCGTTTTCAATTTCCAACGCATCGGCGCTCCCGCACCCACATCCGGGAGTTCACATTTTCCTTGCCAACTCGAACCGAGTCCGAAACCCTCGTTGACATGACAGCGATCTCCTCTTCCCGATGGACACTGACCCTTGCCACACTCCTTGCCTTTTTCTTTGGCCAGATCAGCCCCTTCGGCTTGGTGCCGGAACTTGAGGCCGCCTCCCCCAACGCCTCGGCCCGGATCATCAAGAAGCTCAAGAAGCAGATCGCGAGCTTGAAGAAGCGACTGGCAGCAGCGACTGCCGTTCCCGCGCCCTTCATCGAGATGGTGACGGTGGGCAATGCGGGGAATGCGGCGGATGCGGGGAACGCGAGCGAGGCCAGCGTCTACGGAGCGGTGCCTTATGAGTATTCGATCGGGAAGTATGAGGTGACCCTGGCGCAGTATACGGCCTTTCTGAACGCGGTGGCGGCAACGGACACGTTTGGTCTCTACAACGCGAGTATAGCGACCAATCTGAACATCGCCGGGATCTCCCAGAGCGGGAGTTCCGGGAGCTTCACTTACACGGTGATCGGAGACGGGGCGCGACCGGTGACCTACGTGAGCTGGTTCGACGCGGCGCGCTTCTGCAACTGGCTGCACAACGGCCGGCCGAGCGGGGCGCAAGATGCGACGACGACGGAGAACGGGGCCTATCCGCTGAATGGGGCGACGAGCGGAGTCGCCTTCACGCGCAACCCCAGGGCGAAGTTCTGGATTCCGAGCGAGGACGAGTGGTACAAGGCAGCCTTCCACCAGCCTGCCGGTCAGGGAGGAGACGGGGACGACTACTGGCTCTATCCGACGAAAAGCAACGCGGTGCCCGGAAACACAATTGGCCCGCTGCCGCTGGCGAACCACGCAAATTTCTTCACTTCCACCTTCTCCGTGACGCAGAGCGGGAGTTATGATTCGAACCAGAATTATCTGACCGCCGCCGGATCTTATCCGGGCAGCGCCAGTTTTTATGGGACCTTCGACCAGGGCGGGAACGTGTGGGAATGGAACGACGCAGTGATCAGCGGTTCGTTTCGGGGTCTGCGGGGCGGCTCGGGGGGCCTCAACGAGAATTACCTGCGTTCCTCCAACCGGAACAACAACAACCCCGACAGCGAGACCGACGGCATCGGTTTCCGCGTGGCAAGTCCCTGAAAGGCGAACGGCGACTTCGGTTTTAAATCGATCCCGCCCGAGCCCGTGCCAGAATCCGGCGAGTGATCGCGCTTGCCGGACCGTGCCGTTTTCAGGGACTACCCGTTCGTCCGGCGCGTCCCGGCAGCGATGCCGGGGCGGGCGAAGAATCGGCGACCGGCCGCGGTGAGTAGGGAGGCACGCCGCGGCGGGCGACCCGAAAGGCGCGGCCGGTTTTGGTAGCGGGCGTGCCACGACTCCATCCCGCGCCATCTCGCCGCATCTGCGGGAATTCTTCGGGATTGCCCTCGGGCGGCGATTTTCGTATGCTCCGCCATCCTATCATGAACACCCCGATTCAACCCACCACGATCGACCGCCGCAAGGTTCTCAAATACGGAGCCGGATTCGGTCTCGCCCTCGCCTGGCCCAATTCCCGCGTTCTCGGCGCAAACGACGACATCCGCGTCGGTGTCATCGGGGTGAACGGGCGCGGGCAGTCGCATATCAGCGCCTTCACCGGAATGAAGGGGGTGCGTCTTACCGCCCTCTGCGACATCGATCCCACCGTGCTCGACGCCCGCGTCAATGCCGCCGCGAACAAGCAGAAGATCGAGGTGAAGGGTTACGCCGATATGCGCGAAATGTTCGAGAAGGGCGACATCGACGTGATGTCCACCGCCACTCCGAACCACTGGCACACCCTCGCCGGTGTCTGGGCCATCCAGGCAGGCAAGGACGCTTACGTCGAGAAGCCGATTTCCCACAA
>JAGRPC010000096.1 GCA_020439925.1 Verrucomicrobiia bacterium
CCTTGAGGGTCATTGATTCGTCGAAGGTCCCCATGAGGACGTGATTCGAGAACCCGTGAACGGCTTGGTCGACGTCCATGTTCGCGGGCCATTTCACGCCATTGCCGAGCCGATACTTCTCGATCGCCTCGCGGACCGCCGGGGGATTCCAGCCCTGGCTTCTTGCCTCCTCCTTGTCCGCGAGTTTCGCGATCAGGTCCTCGATCTGGAATTCCGTGATGATCGCGCACCACGGCCAGCGCTCGGGATTGAGCCCCGCCTTCGGCGGTGTGATGAGGTTCGCCGGGTGCAGCGATTGAAAATGCCAGCCGTGAGGCTGGGGAAAGTAGAAAATGCCCATCCCGTGAGCGACCCGGTTGTGGATCATCATCTGGGCCTCGTAGATCCAGTCGGGCCAATCACGGAGCATTTCGGCGTCCGCACGGGCCAGCTCGCCGAGGGCGTGATGCAGGTTCGGGATCTTTGCGGTCGAGGAGAACTTCACGAAGGGTTCCGGCTCGGTCAGCAGGTTGACGAAGGGCGACGCCGCCGAGTCGATCCCGGCCTCCATTCCGCCCCAGTCCACGTTGGCGGCCCACCCGAGACCATCGGCGCGCAGTTGCTCCTCGGTGTCGGGCGGGATCCGGTCGTAGGCGTCTTCCACCAGCCGGTATTGTTCGAGGCGATGCTCGAGGTTCTTCGCTCCCGCCGAGATCAGACGACGGACCCGACGCGCGTCGATGACGCGGCCGGAGTTCGGGTTCGAGGGATCCGGAGCGCGCAGGGCGTCCGTGCCGGCTGGCGGTTCGGGGTTCATCCGCGGAGGAGGGATTCCGCCTCCGCCCAGTTGCGGAAGGCCGTGCAGAGCATCCCGACCTTTTCCGGCTTGGCGCTGGCGACCTGGGCCTGGATGGCCTGCTGAAAGCCGGTGTGAATCGCGAGCCGGTTGAAGGGGATCGCCTCGCGGGCATTGTGCTCGAAGGCCTGGCGGGCCTCCTCGAACTGAGCCGCGATTTCCTCCGGACTCGGAGGCGGCGGGGTGGCCGCATCGACCGGCACGCCGATCGGGATCAGGTTCTCCGGCCGGGCCGGGGTTTCGGTGGGGGTGGGTTCGCTTGTCATAAAGTCAGGATTTTCCGCTTCCAGCAGGGCGCGGGGAGATGGCGGGCGAATTTCGCGTCCCGCGTCGTCGTGGCGATGATGTCCGCCTGCCACCAGACCGCAGCCCTCAGTTCGCACGAGCAGACCTCGCAGACCCCGAGGCGCTCATGGCTCGCCGTCTTCCGGCCCTCGACCGACTTGAGCATCTGGCCGTCCGTCCAGTTTTGCAGCCAACCCTTCCCGGCCGGGATGACGTTGTGGGGGCAACCCGCACAGATCGACGCGCGCCGGTCCGCCTCCGCTTGCCCCACGAAGACCTCCTCGCCGCGGTCCACCTTGCCACTGATGAGTCCGTAGACGGGACTCTCCCGCCACCACTTGAGGAAGGCGGCTTTGGCGCCGGAGGCATATTGCCCCGCCGATCTCGGCACCTCCTTGGCGACCTGGACGAGATCCTCTCGCCCCTGATGGATCAGGCTTTCGGCGGTGGCCTGGTGGATCTGGGAGGAAGCGAGGGCCGGGTCCTCACCCAGGTTGAGCAGGGTCCGTTGAACTCCTTCCAGCAAATCGGCGAAGGTTTCGCGGGAGAACATTCGGCCCGACTTGGGATGACGCCACCGCCAGCCGCCGGGCGGAACCTCGGAATCCTTAAGGACGCGATAGAGCGGACTCGCCATATCTCATATATGGCATCATAAATCAGATGTTTTTCAAGGGGGAAATGCGGGATTCTTTGCGAGGAGCCACTCGAGAGGGTCGGGTGAGCCGCTCAACCCTCTTGCGTCGGGGAAAGGGCCTGTTGACGGGAGGCGGTTTTGGCTTGCCTCTGGGGGAGGGGGGGAGGAGAATGAAGGGCTTCGTCCGCGCTCTCGTGCGGTTAAATGAGGATTGCTCACAAAATGAACGAGTACAAAGACGCCTTCCTCGATAAGTACAATCCTACGCGTACGCAGGCCAAGGCAGTTTCGAGAGGAATCGCAGCATCACTGCAGCACAACTCGCTCTACCGTAGGGGCCTCGCTCTGGAAACCAAAGAAGCAGTCAAGTCCGAATGGAGATCTTACCTCAACGGATTGGTCGATCGTTACAAAAAAGAGCAGCGCGTCGAGGACTACGAACGTGATATCGAGAAGCTAAAGCAGATCATGAACGACAAGTTCTCAGCTGCGTTCTTCTCAAAGCCTCACGAGAGGTTCAATACCGATCCAGGGTTCCGGATTTCCCATGCTCAAAAGAGTATTTCGGTCTTTCTCAAGCATTTGTGGTGCATGGGAGATATCGCGTGTCCTCCGCAATGCCCAGTTGACGCCATGATTCTCAAGAAAGCGGGTAAGCGGTACCCAGACACGAAATGGGGTTACGTGAACTCAATAGACGAACATCGGCTGAAGGTCAGTTTTCTCGAGGCTGCAAAAAACGAATCCACGGAATCCTTGGCTGAATGGGAGCTCAAGAAATTCGCGTCCTAGCAAGCTTAGGCAATCCGGAGGCACTGCACGGTGAGGTAGACGCGCCAATAACGATAAAATGAAAACGTTTCGATTCTCTACACTGCCTCTCTTGTTTCGCCTTCCGTTGATCGGATGGATCGCTCTCGGCGTGGTCGGTGCAACGGCTTCGGGACAATCGGCCCCCGGGGGATTTTCCTTCATCCCCGGGGGCAGTTTCACAATGGGACGGAAGAGCGGGGATACGGACGCCGATGCACCGCCGACTACGGTAACGTTGAGCCCATTCTACCTCCAGCAGACCGAGACGACGAAGGCGCAGTGGGACGACGTCAGGACCTGGGCGGTGAACAACGGCTACACCGATTTGGCGACGGGTGGCGGGAAGGCGGCGGATCATCCCGTTCAGTCGGTGAGCTGGTGGGATGTGGTGAAGTGGTGCAATGCGCGCAGCGAAAAGGAAGGCCTGACGCCGGTCTACACGGTGAGCGGGACGGTGATGAGGACCGGGACGACGGAGCCAACGGTGAACTGGAGCGCCGATGGTTATCGGCTCCCGACGGAGGCGGAATGGGAGAAGG
>JAGRPC010000097.1 GCA_020439925.1 Verrucomicrobiia bacterium
GTAGAGGTCGAGGCGCTTCAAATGACCCGGGACGTCGAAACGTCTCTTCTCCCGCCCGAACCAGCTCCTTCGGATCTCCAAGACCCCGCTGCCTCCGTGGAGAAAACTCAGGCTCTCGATGATTCCACAGGGATTCCAGAGGCTCCGGAGAAGCACGAGGACAAAGAATCATCGAAGCACCTCGGACCGACTCTCTCACAGCTTCGTGAAGAAGCGCATCTTCTTGCGGGAAAAAAGCTGCACTACGTATTTGGCGCGGACGACCCGGACAGCGGTGGTCTCGATTGCTCCTCTACGATTCAATACCTTCTCACTCAAATTGGAATAAAGGGCGTGCCTCGGACCTCCTACGACCAATACGAATGGCTTAAGGGGAAAAAACTTCTCGATGATGTCTATGGGAAGTCAGCTCCCTCGAAGCTCCTTAAAAAGCTTTCCCCTGGCGATTTGATCTTCTGGGGAGGCACCTGGAAGTCCGGGCATCGAGTTTCGCACGTGATGCTTTATATGGGATACGACCCTGCCGCCGACAAACATTACGTTTTTGGCGCCCGCAGCAAGTCAACGACAGGACTTACCGGTTCCGGTGTGGACATTTTCGAACTAAATACGGAAAGCGGTCGCTTAGTCGCACACGGAAAAATTCCCGGCCTCGTCTACGAGTGACCTCTCAGTAAGGGCTATTTCAAAGGAGCCAGCAAGTCATCGAGTTCTTCCTCGGAAAACGAAAGCTTCTGGGGGGTGCCCTCGAGGATACCTTCGAAAAGAGCGCGCTTCTTCTGCTGAAGCATGAGAATCTTTTCCTCGATTGTCCCTTCTGTGATGAGTTTGTACACAAACACTGGATTTTTCTGTCCAATCCTGTAAGCGCGATCGGTTGCCTGCGCCTCAAGTGCCGGATTCCACCATGGATCGAAATGAATCACCGTATCTGCTGCGGTAAGGTTCAGACCGGTTCCGCCGGCTCTGAGGCTGATCAGGAAAACGGGAGCTTTCCCGGCCTGGAAATCGTCGCATAGTTGTCCACGATCCTTGGATTGGCCGGTCAGAGTCAGAAATCTGATCCCTTCCCTTCTGAGCGACTCCTCGATGAGCGACAGCATTCCGGTGAACTGGGAAAACACGAGGATTCGACGCCCCTCTTTCACCATGGAAGGAACCCACTCCATGAAAAGATCCATTTTTGCCGAAGACTTTGCTTTCTGTGCCGAAGGAAGCTTCAACAACTGGGGATGGTTGCAGACCTGACGCAGTTTCAAGAGCGCATCGAGAACCAGCAACTTGCTTCTTTCGATTCCCAGGCGGGCGATCTCCTCGTGCACTTCACGACTCACCGCCGCCCTGACTGCTTCGTAGAGTTCGACCTGTTTGGGACTCAGCTCTATTGAACGGACGATTTCCGTTTTGGGTGGAAGGTCGTGGGCAACGAGACTTTTGGTTCGCCGGAGCATCAATGGAGCCACACGCTCGGCAAGTCGCTTTCGCAATCCCTCGTCGCGGTTCTTTTCAATCGGAGTCCGAAAACACCGATTGAAGCTCTCCTCGCTACCCAGAAAGCCAGGGGTCAGAAAATGAAACAGAGACCAAAGCTCTCCGAGATGATTCTCAATTGGTGTTCCAGAAAGGCAAAGCCGGTGACGGGCGTCAATCTTCCAGGCAACCTTGGTAATCTGAGAGCTGGTGTTCTTGATGGTGTGGGCCTCATCGAGAACAACGAAGTGGAATTTCTGGTTAAGAATCTCCTCGGCGTCACGAAAAAGCACTGGATATGAGGTAACAACGAGATCGCAGTGTTTTAAAACGGGATAGTATTTTTTCCGGTTGGGTCCTTGCAACGCAAGAACCCGAAGTGAAGGCGCGAATTTTTTCGCTTCTTTCTCCCAGTTTGGAACCACGCTCTTCGGTGCTAGGATGAGACTAGGCAGGTCAGCCCGGCCGTTCTGTTTCTCACAGTGAAGGTGGCAGAGCGTCTGCACGGTTTTCCCCAGCCCCATATCGTCGGCAAGGATTCCTCCCAATCCCTGTTCCCTTAGGAATTGCAACCACTCGAAACCGTCCTGCTGGTAGGGTCGCAGGCTCGCAAGAAACTCTTTCGGAGCCTCGGCGGGGACTTTCGGTCTCAAGGCTTCCAACTCTTCCGCCCGCTGGCGCAAGGCTTCCGGCGCTTCGTCTACGAGTGAGTCCTCGCCCGAGAATCTCGTCAACTGTGCCGCTCGCACTGAGTGGAGCTTGATTTTTCCGTCTCGAGTTACCGGATGGTGATCGAAGAGTTCACTCAACAATCCCAGAATGGTCTGCAACTTCCTGGCTGGAATCGCCACATAGGTCCCGTCATCACCCACTTGTATGGGAATCTTTTTCTGTCCGCCCCCATTCTGTCCGCCCCCATCGAGGGTTCCAAGGGAAATCCCTACCGGCTTGCTCTCAAGGTAGCGCACCAGGCATGGCAGCAAGTTGATTTTTCTTTCTCCATTCCGAACTCCGTATTCGAATCCGAACCAGTCGACCCCCTCGTCTCCCTCGAAGATTTCTCCGTAATAATCCAAAGGCTCCACGACTTTGAGCCCGAAACCCGGATCTGTCGCGACAACGCAACCGAGCTCTTCAAGCTCGACTTTCCGATTCGCTAGAAAATCGGCCCAAAACACTTCCTGCATTCCTCGCCGAATCGCGGAGTATGCGTAGCACTGACGGAATTCAGGGACAATTTCATCCCACGGATAGAGTTCGACCAGCCGCTTCAGTCCCATCGCCCGTAGCCGGGTTTCGATTTCGGGACCAGCGCCTTCCACCCTGGCCAATGGCATGTTTTCGAGAACTGTCCGCGCTTCAGAATCATCCCAATGCAGAATGCCGGCACGGACATCGGCGGAAAGCAGGCAGATTCCGCAGCGATTCATCCCCAGACCGAACGAAAGATCACGAACCGCCCCTTTTTCAACCATCGCGGCCATCAAAAGTGCAGCCACATGCTCATTGTTGCGAGCTTGCGACCGATCACTACGTCCGTCGATTCGCCATTGATCCTCCCCTCGATGGATAACAATACTCACCTCGGCTTTCGCTCCTCCCTCACGGTCAGAAACCTGTCCAAAGATGCCAGCGAATCCTCCTTGAACATTGGCAGTAACCAACCTGACAAACCCGTTTCGAAGGAACCAGCGCCCTTTTTCAAGCGTTTCTCGTGAAAAAATAGAACCGCAAAAGGGCGGGAGGGAAAGATCTATCAAACCCAACACTCCAGCACTGGACTGCGTCAGAATTTCTGAACGGGAGGAGGATTCGGGGGGGTGAGGATTCAACGGGCGAATTCGGATTGGAGAACGCTCATCTTCTCCAATTCATCCAAGATTTCAACACCTACAAACAAAAATTCACGCAATCGCAATGGGTAACAAAAGAGCCAGGCGGATTTCTCCGCCTGGCTCCCCAGTATTACGTCCACGACCAAACAAAGTTCGGTCGAAATTCTTTTACTCTTACCGAGTCAACCCCTCTTCGAGTTGATCAGCGATACGCCTGCTTCGTTCAAGCGCTCTCTCAAGATCCGCCCTTTTTGCAGCGTCCCGAGGAAGTTCGGCAATTACATTCGACAATTCCCTTTGAAGTCCGTTCAAATCGGCGAGAAGACGGAGGTCACTGTCCTCATTCACCACCGGATTTCCGCTGAAAGCCACCGGCTGAAAGCCACCGGCAAGCCGCGCAGCGCTCTCTCCTCCCCCCATTGTGACGAATCCACTCACGAGAACTCGTGAACCATTACCCTCGACGGAACCGCGCTCCGTACGTGTTTCGATCATGCCCGTTTTCGGGAACCGATGAAACGACAAGTTTCCGACGGGAGGCAAATAGGAATCAACCCGATCCAACCCGGCCCGATCGAGGAAGAACGAACGAACCGCGCCTCCCTGAGGACTGAATCCCGCAGGAACAATGGTTTTGGCTTCCAGATAGCTGGCATCCAATCGATTGATTGGGGAATCCGAAGTTTCCACGAAATCCAGTGATGAAAGATCTTGAACTTCTTCTTCGAGAAGCAACTGAGGGACATGGAGCGTTCCAGGGCTCTCAGACTCCGGGGAGGTCGTTTCCGCCGAAGCCAAAGAGGAAGAATCGCTTTCGGTCCGTAACACCTGAAAAAGTGCGCCTGCCATAAGTGCAAGTCCTGCGGCAAGAGCAGCGATTGCGTAAGCCCGACGCTCGGGCCTGAAATTCCCGGGAATCACAACCGTGTCCTTTCCAGGCGATGGTTTCACAAGCCTGAGCGAGGGGGAAGAAAGCTCTGACTCCCACTCTTTCCGCAAACCGTCACTCAACAGTTTCATCACTCCCTCCATTTCCTCCAACTCCTTCAGCGCGTTGGGAGAATCCTGGAGACGGGCTTCAAACTCTGCAGATTCGCCTGCATTGAGTTCCCCCAAGGCATAAGCGGACATCTGGGGATCGTCCGGATTGACAGGTTCACGATTCATTTCGGTTGGCAGGTTGAGAAGATAATAGAATTCGGGAAAGATCTTCCTCAGGGATCCAATTCAACGCCCATCAGCGACCGCAGACGCTTGATCCCGGTGTGGATAAGAAAACCGACGTTGCTGACACTCAGTCCGGTGACATCAGAAATCTCTTTGTAGCTTAGATCTCCCTGGAACTTGAGCCTGATGACTTCGCGCTGGTTTTCGGGGAGTTTCTCCAACAGGGCAAGGACCTCTGCGTGGCGCTCACGATCCTCCATGGCTCGCGAAGGATCAGGCGAAGAATCGTTGATTGAGTCGAAGGCATCTCCCGCTGACGAGATCATCGGGTTCTCCTTGCGAAGGATGTCAATTGAGCGATTGCGACAGACCGTGTAGAGCCAACTCTTCAGGCGCCCCTGGATGGAGGCGGGGTCCTGCCGATGCAACTTGATAAAGGTATCCTGGACTACATCTCGTGCCCGGTCCCAATCACCTCCCAGAAGACCAGCCGCATAGCCCGTCAATGGCCCCTCAAAATCCGCTTGAGCGGATTCGACGAGTTCGCGAGGCGAAACTTCCATGATCTGGAGGAGGGCGGCGGACATCGTAGTTGACGTGTATCAACGCCAAAAACGCCCCGCCGGAGGAGTTCTTAGAACAAACTTGAGTAAAGTTTAACTTCTTTCCTGAAAATCTCAATCAGGGCCTTTCGGAAGATCGAATCCCCTTCCTCGAATCGCCTCACCGTGATCCAGCCACCCAGAACTGAGAGCTTTTTTCATTTTTGAGATTTTTCTTATTGCGTTACTTAAGAATTCCGTAGTATTTACGATCATTAACGATTTTCCCGAAGTATCACCTCAGTCTCATTAAGCCATGGCCAAGATTCTTGTTATCGACGATGAAGCACCGATTCTCAACCTGATGGGCAAATCCTGCCGAATCCAAGGACATCAGGTCACCGAAGCCCTAAGCGGTCGCGACGGGATCGTTGCACTTGACCGGGAGAAACCCGATCTGATGATCGTTGACCTCAAACTTGGTGACATCAGCGGTCTGGATGTCATCAGGCACAGCAACGAACACCACCCCGATACCCGCGTCATTATGGTGACCGGTAACGGTACCATTGAATCAGCCGTCGAGGCGATGCGACTGGGTGCGTTCGATTATCTCACAAAGCCTTTTGAGCTCGTAGATCTTCAGAAGACCGTCGAACTTGCCCTTCAAGCGCCCCGAGGAGGGTCGGCCGATACGGGTAGGGAGTCGTCTTTCCCAGTATCTTCGATCCTCCAGCCGTCCGGGAGCATGATTGGAGTCAGTTCCAAGATGCGGGAGATCCAAAAGATTGTCGAAAAAATCGCTAACAGCGATTCACCAGTCCTCCTGGAAGGCGAATTCGGCTCGGGCAAGCAGATGGTTGCCCGTTCGATCCATAATGCCAGCAAGCGGGCTTCGGCTCCTTTCAAGGTTTTGCAGTGCTCCGCCCTTCCCGAAAATCTGCTGGAATCGGAATTGTTTGGAGGTCATGGGGGGCGTGGGGACACGCTCTTCGGTCGTGCGGCCGGAGGAACCGTGCTTCTTGAAGAGATTCATGTGCTTCCTGTCCGACTCCAGTCCAAGCTTGAGTCCTACCTGGAGGAAATTGAAGCCCGGCGCTCCATGAACGAGCTTCCCGGGTCAATGGACGTGCGCTTTATCGCCTCATCGGCGAAACCTCTTCAGGAGTGCGTTGCTTCCGGAACCTTCCGCGAAGCGCTCTACTACAAGATCTCGGTCATTCCTGTGGAAGTTCCCCCGCTCCGCAGCCGGACCGAAGACATCGCCATCCTTTCTGAACACTTCCTCAGGCGCCACGCCGAACGAACAGGGTCGTCCGTTCCTGAGATCGATAAATATGCAATGCGTCTGCTTGAGTCCTACAACTGGCCGGGGAACGTCGGGGAGTTGCAGAACGCCATGGAGCGAGCCTGCGCCTTTGCCGAGGGCGGTCGCATCAGGCCGGTTGATCTTCCCCCCAAGGTTGCCCAGAAGGTGGAAATCACCGATGAGGACGAAAAGACAACCCACCACCTTCCGATTGGAGTTCCCCTTTCCGATTACGTCAGGAAACAGGAGAAACTGTTCATCAGGGAAACCCTCAAGTACAACGGTGGCTCTCGCGAGAAAACGGCGAGCATGCTTGGCGTGAGCATTGCCACGCTCTACCGCAAAATGGGCATCAAGCTCGAAAAGGACAAGATTATGGCCGGTTGACGACTGTCCGGGCCTAACAAAACCGTTCTACCAGCAGAGTCCTTCGTAGCCAGCATTAACTCCTGCGAGGTTTTTCCAGCCGTTCACGTCGATGATATGATGCTTTCCTCCTTTCTGGAGGCAGGATTCTATCGATTCGATTTGAACGCACGGTTTGGAAACCACCAGAGTGAGATCACAAACATCTGGGAAGGCATCTTCCAGGCAAGGGATCATCAGGGTTTCAAACAAAGGCAGCCTGGCATGGGCGAAAACCTTGTTGGCGCCGATCAGATTCGACGCAGAAACAGCCGGATCGTAGATTTTGACCTCAAAGCCGCGCATCAGGAGCTGAGCGGCAAGCTCCAACATTGCACTCCCCCTGAGATCGTCCGTACCTTCCTTGAACGCGAGACCAATCAGGATCACTCTCCGTGTCCCGACCTGTTCAATTCGTTCAAGCACCGACTCGAGATGCCTCCTGTTACTTTCCATGAGGCTATCAAGCATCGGAACCGCAACTCCGAGCTTGCGGGCCTGGTGAGTGAGGGCAGCTACGTCTTTAGGGAGACACGACCCTCCGAAGGGCGTCCCGGGTTTCAAATAATAGGGCGATATGTTCAGCCTGGAGTCCCGGCAAAGAGCATCCATAACCGCTCTTGAATCGATTTCGAGGGCTTTCCCAATGCGACCGACTTCGTTTGCAAATACAACCTTCATCGCGTGAAAGGCGTTGCAGGCATATTTGATCAGTTCTGCCGATTCCACCGGAACCATTTCCGTGGTTTCATCGAGAATCACGGAAACGGCATCGAGAGACTGCCCAGATTGCAGCGCCCCAATCACGGACAGGCTTGGATTTCGAAAATCTTCAAGCGCGGTTCCCTGCCTGAGAAACTCGGGGAAAAAGTAGACAAGGAACGGCGTTTCCAATCCTGCAAAGTAGGTTTCAGCCAACCTTCGAGTCGACCCTGGCAACATCGTGCTTCGAAAGACGACGACATGATCTGAGCCTTTGCGGCGAATGGCGTCCGCCAATTGTCTGGATACCGTTTCGACATATTGCAGATCCAGGGCCCCGGATGGAGAGGAAGGAGTACCCACGCAGACAATGGAAATCTCTGAATCCGTGACGGCTTCATTCACATCCAAGGTAGCCCTTATGTTCCCGGCCTCCCTTTGAGTTCGCAGCAACTCATTCAGACCAGGTTCGCCGATCGGTGCTTCGCCACGATTGATCTGATCAACCTTGCTTCCAGTTACGTCACAACCAATCACCCGGCATCCGCGCTCTGCCAGCACCGCGGCAGTGACGCTACCTACATAACCCAGTCCAAATACGCTGATAGAAGGAGAACTCATGGAGATTGTGGCGGGAAATGCACCAACCTAACGCAGGACTGCCGATTTGATGGAGAATTCGACCGGAAAATCGTTCATTTCGACAAATAAGGCGAGCCGACTGACTCTGGAGAGATTGACGGGACGCCGCATCCCTGGGACTTCCTGCTTCGGCAGCGCAATCCGAAGAAATGAAGCCCCCTCCTTCACTTCGTTTTCTCCGGAAAACCAGATTCGATCCTCGGCCGAGTGGTCGTCATCAATTCTGAAGCCCAAGACAAATGCTTTCCCTGGATTCGAAACACTCAGTTCTATTTCCAAGAAATTCGACCAGTCCTGCCATCCTGGCAAGAAGCTCACTCCACTGTATGCCTCACCGGGTTCAGTTTGAACAGAAATGCTACTGGTGGCCTTATCCCACTTCACCTTTGCCCGTCCCTGCCCCTTCCAGAGTTGGAGGTCGGTTGCCTGCGACAAACCAGCGACCGCCGGTAGCCGTGATCTGGCATGAGACTGTAGGCAAAAGTTCGTCAGGGCAGGCGCAAAAGCAAAAACGATTCCAGAGACAAGAACCGCTCCCCATACCCAGCGCCTTGAGACGGTCCATCCCATCCTCTTCAGCGGCCAGAGCATGGCCAGTGCGATGCCCACCGCATCAAGAATCAGGTCCTCCAGACTCGTAGATCTACCTACCAATCCTTGAAGGATTTCGGTGAGAATTCCTATGGAAAGCGAGAGAGCCGCCGCAAAGAAGATTCTTCGCCTCGCATTTTCCACCCTCCCGAGAAGCTTCAACAGGCAGCGGGCGAGAATGAAAAAACCTGGCAAATGCAACAAATTCCAGGCTCCAGCCCCCCATTGGTTCCTAATTGGCTTTCCCACTGGCACCAGCAAAATCAATATGACGATCAGCACTCCTCCAAGTGCGAGCGCGAATCGCGTTCTTGTGACGCGGCCAAAACGCTGAGGACGACGGTTCATGTGAAACGCTCTAAAAGAACCAAATCAGATCACTCAGCGTCCCCAACCAAAGAGAAGGTCAAAGAAGCTCCGCCTCGGCGGCGGCAAGTCAAACTCGACCGGCTGATCCATCAGGGGCAAGGTCTCCTCAGGAGGAGGTGGACTATCTGCGACAATGGGCTCGGGTAAGGAGATCACGGGATCGTCGCGGGATGGGCCGTCAGGCAAGGTGACCCCGTAGAATTCCGGATCTCCATAGACTGCACGCAGAAACCCGGAAGCGATCGGAGCAGCGTCACCGCCGCCGCTCAGCTTTTCCCCCTCCCTCCCATGGGTCACGACCGCAAACGCAAGCCTGGGCTGAACGGCGTCGACCCAACCAACGAACCAGGCCAGTGATGCCTTTTTCCCTTGGTTTGACCATTGCGAGGTACCTGTCTTGCCGTAAATGTCCGGCATCGCCATCTTGGCCACACCGGCAGTACCTGCCCGATAATTGACCACTCCCCATAGCCCATCTCGAACCAGTTCCAGATCGTTTGGCTTTATCCGGAGAAAGCCAGCCGGCTGAACCTCATATCGCTGCACAAGTTCTTCGCTCCGCGCATCAATTCTTCCTTGAATCAGGCGAGGACGGGGCAATTGGGACCCATTGGCGAGAGCCGCCATGGCAAGTGCCATTTGTACTGGAGAAGCCAAAACCCGGCCCTGCCCGATCGCATAATTCGCTAGGCTGCGCGGATCGTTGTAGGTTTCCGGATCCGGGATATTTCCTCCAGCGACAAATGGAAGAGGCAATTCAGGGGGAGATCCCAGCCCAAATCTTTGGCTCATGGCACTGATCGGGGCGGCTCCTGTCTCAAGCGCAGCCTGGTAGAACCAGGTGTTGCATGACCGCAACAGCGCATATTTCACGTCCATCAACCCTTCGTCTCCTGAGTTCCAGTTCTTGAAATAGCGTCCTGCGATCAACATTTCGCCCGGTCCGGCGAACTTTGTGCCGTCCCCATTGACCTTTCCGGAAGCCATCGCGGCGAGGGCCACAATTGGTTTGAAGGTGGAACCGGGAGGATAGGAACCGCTAACGGCACGGTCGAAAAGTGGAGCTTCCTTTGCCGAGGACAAAGCGGAATATTGTTCGGGAGAAATTCCCGCTTCAAACAGGTTGGGATCAAAGCTGGGAAAGGAAACGAGAGAGAAAATGTCTCCGGAATCCGCATCGACGGCAACAAATGCGCCCGGTCTGCCGCTGGCCCTGAGTTGCTCCATGGCCAGGCGCTGCATTTTCAGGCTCAAGGAAAGAATCAGGGTGTCTCCAGGCTTTGCCTCGCGCGTCGTTTCCTGATGCCGGACCTTTCCGGTGTTGTCGAATACTTGAAGAACTTCCCCATCCGCTCCTCTGATCATGGAATTGAGGGATTTTTCAATACCCGCCCTCCCTTCGACCGGCGGCCACAGATACTCTTCGATCGCAACAGGACCGTGCTGATCAGGGAGCGAGACGCCCGTGTAGCCAAGCAGATGCGCCGTCAGTTCTCCCTGAGGATAATGCCTCAGATAATGAGCCGAGAACGAACATCCGTCGGGTAGAGTCCACTTCGGAACCCTCGATCCGGATGACGGAAGGGAATCTGAAACGACAAGAGGCAACCGGGGCCGGTTCTCGAAATGCTTTCTAACTTCCTCGTCCTTGCAGGCCAGGAGAGGAACTCCAGAAGGCATCTTCAAGGGCAGTTCGCGAACCCACTTGACTGCAGCATCCGCAGTTTCCGCGACTTGCGGCAAACTAGCCACGACCCGCCACCCAATTCGACTGATCGCAAGTATCTCTCCCTCTCGCGAAACGATCAAACTGCGCGACGCGGGCGCCAGAAATCGCTTGGCCTGTAAATCAGGCTCGGTGGTCATGGGTGTGGGACCGAAGTCGATTCTCTCGAATCTGATTTCCCGCCCACTGTCCGGTCCCTTGTCGCCACGAATTTCTTCACCCTTCGCTTCCACTGTTGTCAGCATTGCGGCCCAGACAAACGGAAGCGACCGGTGTCCAAGTCTCAAAAGGCAGCTGTGACGCGCATTCAATCGTGATCGAGTTTGGCAGCCGGTCTAGACGATCCCAATCTTTTCAGACGATCCCGGGAGCACTCGGAGGACGGTAATTTCAATTCTTCTCTCTCGCAAGAAAAGCAGCGTAAAGGCCTCCGCTTCCGAAGGGAATTTCAGCTAAGGAGATCCAACAATCGCTTCCGCGATGCAATCACCTCCTCGCCCGAAACCCGGGGATGCAACTCCAACACGACATGGTGGCAGGGGCGAATAAACTCCCGCAGATAAGCAAAGTCCACGGTGCCAGACCCCAAAGGCTGATGATCTCGTCCGTTTGCGTGGACATCATGTACGTGAAACCCGGCAGTCCGGTCCGCCAACTGTTCCAACCTGGAGAGCGGATCGAGCAGTCCCATGCGTCGCTTTATTTCCGCATGCCCCGTGTCGTGCCAGTAGGCTAGATGACGAGGATCAAAACGGCCAAGCAGGTCGGGGAATTGGTCGTCCAAGGGCAATTCGAGGATGCCCTCACGATTTTCCAAGGCCAGGCACGGGGCCTCCTCACCTGCTTCCGACAAAAGATGACGAATCTGCGACTCCACACGGGATAAGGCGGGAGCCGAACGCTTTTGCAAACGTTGCAAGGCTTTCCCTCGCTGCATCCCATCACCATCATTACGAGAGGCAAGTTTCGGGGCGGGAGAACGAAAGCGAAAGTGAACGCTTCCTCCATGCATCACCACGCAGTTCGCCCCGACGCATCGCGCCAGTTCAAGGGTCCGCAGAGATTGTCGAAGCCAGGCCGTTCTCTCAACGCGATTCCCAGCCGAAGGCTCGTAGAAGTTTGGAGCCGCTCGATCAGTCCCACTTGGGAGGGGGCAGAAGTTGTGGAGACTGGAAACCTTCACGACTCCCTCACGCACAGCCTCAAGAATTCCGGGTACCAACGAAACCGGCACCCCGTGGCTTAGTTCAACTCGAGAGAATCCGAGCTCACGAATCTCCGCGAGCATTTCATATCCGTCGGAGTGACGATGTGAACACCAGCAAGTTGAAAGCGAGGGCTCGATCATTCAGTATATCTGAGATTGGTCGTCCGCCTTCCGTCACTCGTCACTCCGAAAAACAAGTTTCTCGACCCGGCCCTTCAAGGCATCTGAGAAAGCGGCCGTTTCCAATTCGACAGACAGAACCTCCCAGAGAATTCAGTCGGGTTCCCGCTAACTTGGTCTCTCGACCACCGCCCAATTTGCACCAAATCGAACTTTTTTTGAAAATCCCGAAAAATTTCGTGACGTTTTCTAGTCTTCCCGATATGAAAAGGTACCCAGGCTTTTTCCCTTCTATGAAATCCCCGATCCAGCTCCTTATCATCGGTTCGTTGGCCATCACCGTTGCCGTCCTTGCCCCGACACCCGCTCGGGCACGCACTTGGACGAGTGTTGATGGCAAGCCGCTTCAAGCCATTTTCCTCGGCATTGAGGGAACCAACTACAAATTCAAGCTTCAGAATGGGAATGAGGTACTGGTTCCGAAAGACAAGTTCGTCAAGGCTGACCAGGAAGCAGCCGAAAGACTTGCCAAGATCGGAGACGACAGCTTTGTCAAGGCTTCGGCACGCCAGATCGATCTCCTTCTTGCCACGACCCTGAAAAAGAACGGGTTCAATTCCTTCAACGCCCCCCTTCCAGACGATCTTTTCGTTCGCCGCGTCTACCTGGACATCACCGGACGCATCCCTACTCGCGAAGAGTTCCTAGCCTTTGCTGAGAGTGCGAGGCCGGACAAGCGCGAGGCACTCATCGACGAATTGCTCCTTTCTCCTGGATACTCTTCCCACCTTTTCAACTACTTCGCGGACATGTTCCGACTCCATGCCAGCGACTTCCAGAATGGCGTGAGGATGGATCCCTACATCAACTGGTGGCGGGAACAACTCCAGAACAACAAGCCATACCATCAGATCGTTTCCGACATGATTCTTGCCAAGGGTAATGTCGGGCAGAATCCCGCTTCGGGGTTTCTCCTCCGGGACACCGGGATGGAGTTCGATGCCTTCTCGAATTTTGGACAGGTCATGCTCGGAATCGACATTTCCTGTGCCCAGTGCCACGACCACCCATTTGACGAATGGACCCAGGGGGATTTCTACGAAATGGCCGCATTTTTCGGCAACACCCAGCGCTCCCTTGCCTACCGGGGGGATTCCATGATGGGAGCCGGCAGCATCCAGATGCCCAATGCCCCCGACGGTTGGAAGGACAATTTCATGAAATGGGCCGAAGCAAACAAGGGTATCGTTCCTCGTGATCAGAACAGCAACCAGTTCCGTTTCTTCGTCAATGCGCTCGGTTGGAACGTAGCCGACAACGAGGCTCTTCAAACCGTCCTCCCCCATGACTTCATTGGTGATGGTGGCAAGCCCGGGGAGGTGGCAAACCCCCGCACGCTTATCGGTGCCGCCGCCAAGCTCGGTGGGAAAACCCGTCGGGAGGCCCTCGTCGACTGGCTCAGCGCTCCTGACAATCCACGTTTTGCCCTCGTTATCGCCAACCGCATGTGGGGCCGAGCTTTTGGTCGGGCGATCGTCGAACCAGTTAACGATTTCAGTGACGAAGAGATCAAGCAATCTTCGCAGGTCGAGGCTCTTGCCTTCGTTACTCGTGAAATGCGGCGCGTTAACTATGATCTCCGCGAATTCATGCGCATCCTCTACAATACGCGGGCCTATCAGTCGATCGCGACACAGGAGGAGCCCGATTTGAGCAAGGCCTACTATTTTCAAGGTCCCGTCCTGCGCCGGATGCGCGCAGAGCAGGCGTGGGATTCGATGATGGTTCTTGCTCACGGTGCCGAGATCGACCAGAAAAAGGGCGGAGACGGTTCTTTCTACAAGAAGATCCTCGACGTCGACTTCAATTCAGCCACCAACGACGATGTCTGGCGGCACTATGAGATGTGGCAGAATCTTCGCGGAGGCGGAGCCACCATGGCCATGGTTTCCGAAGGGGATGAGTACACACCCGTCTTTGTCAACGATTCGGAACTTCGTGCGTCCGAGCTTTCCCAGCCGGCTCCAGGCGCCTCCATGCTCGATACCTTCGGACAGTCCGACCGTCGGATCACCGACCAGCACAATTACGACGGGTCGGTTCCTCAGGTGCTCGCTCTCATGAACGGCAACGTCACCCAACAGCTCACCGGCGCCAGCTCCAAGGTGGTTTCCGACCTTGAAGAACTAGATGGCCCAGATGACAAGGTTCGCGGAGTCTTCTTCACGCTACTCAATCGATTCCCCAGCAAGGAGGAACTCGATCTAGGTGTCGGAATGATCGAAGATTTCGGCGATGAAGGAATCAGCGACCTGGCGTGGGCTCTCATGAACAGCCCGGAATTTCTTTACATTCAGTGATTCATTTTCCTCCCCTCCAACCTCTGCCCCCACAAACCATGCACATCGCCGAACTAGCCGGTAAAGATTCCCTCAGCCGTCGTTATTTCATGGAAATGACGGCCAAGCTCTCCTTTGGTCTCAGCCTGAGTGTCCCCTTCCTGCCTCGCAACTTCAAGGCGCAGGACGGCGGAAAGGCCAAGAATCTTATCTACATTTATCTCTCGGGAGGGATGACCCACCTTGACACCTTCGATCCAAAAAAGAACAAGGATGTCATGGGAGCCACCGAAATCCTCGACACCAATGTCGACAACATGAAGTTCGGCATGCACCTCAAGGAGCTTGCCAAACTGGGGGATAAAATCGGGGTGATCAATTCGATGATCTCTACCAATGGAGCTCACGAGCAAGGCGAGTATATCATGCGGACCGGATATTCGAAGCGCGCCACCATCGTCCACCCCACCGTTGGTCCTTGGGCGGAGACGCTTCTCGGCAAGCGAGGTGAGATTCTTCCCGACAGTGTGCTTATCGGCCAGAGCACCTCGAATGCGGGGTTCATGGATCCCTCACTAAGTCCCCTTCCCATCGCCGATCCATCCGGTGGTGTTCCGAATACTCAGCTGATTGTGGAGGGAGAACGCTTCGACCGCCGCATGCAGATGGCTCAGAAGCTCGGCCAGCAGTTTGTTGACAAGTTCAAGTACACTGGGCCGAAATCCTATGTGGAGTATTACAATCAGGCAAACCGCCTCCTCAAAAGCGACGCACTCTCTGCGTTCGACATCTCCAATGAGTCGAACCGGGCTGATTACGGCGAAAACCGGCTCGGTCAAGGGTGCCTCCTCGCACGCAAACTCGTGGAGAACGGCGTCCGTGTGGTTGAAGTCGTCGCGGGCGGTTGGGATATGCACCAGGACATCGCCACCGGTACTGCGGATCGTCTCCCGGAACTGGATCAGGCGCTGGCAACCCTCATCAAGGATCTCGATTCGCGTGGGCTTCTCGATTCCACCCTTATTGCACTTGGCACAGAATTCGGCCGCACTCCTGACATCAACATGAATGCAGGTCGGGACCACTATCCGGCTGCCTATTCCTGTATCCTTGCAGGCGGCGGCATCAAAGGGGGCACCGTCTACGGCGAAACGGACGGAATGGGCAAGAAGGTCAAAGCGAACCCTGTCAAACCAGAGGACTTCCTTGCCACCATCGGGTATGGGCTTGGCCTGGACCTTGACGAGACCATCTACTCGCCAACACAACGGCCATTCACCTTCGCCGACAAGGGGCAACCTGTGACCGCACTCTTCTCCTAAGATTCAGGCACAGGAGTCCCAGCCTTTCTGGCTCCAGACGGCGCTCCCTTGGAGCGCCGTTTTTTTGGAATAGGCAAGTTTTCAGAAGCCGGAGGATACTGGAGCAAAGATGCGGCTCTACCGATTCCTGCCGTCCAAGATCACTTGCCGATACAGAACTGGCTGAAGATCTCTCCGAGAATCTCTTCAACATCCGTTTTTCCTACCACCTCTCCAACCGCATCCAAAGCAGCATGGAGACGATTTGCCACAAATTCCGGTGATTCTCCGATAGCGAGAAGGTGAACCGCTTCTTCCAATTCGGGAATGGCCCGTCTCAGGCAATATTGGTGACGAGCATTGATGGCCGTGAGATTTGAAAATTCGAGTCCATTGCCTGCGGTGACCACCCGGTAGAGGTGGTCTTTCAGAGCCTCAACTGAGAGTTCCTCCAGGCAGGATACTGTAACCCCTTCTTTTCCTTCCCAATCCGCATGGAGGGGTAGATCAGACTTGTTAAAAACCCGAACCAATTCGGTTCCATCAGGCACTTCGAGGCCAGACAATCCCGTAGCGGCCACGCTGGCATCCACAACCAGAAGCACGAGATCGGCTTTTGCTATCTGGGCACGGGATCGATCGATCCCCTGTCTTTCCACCGATCCCGCGTTTTCACGGATGCCCGCCGTATCCACGAGACGGAGCGGGATGCCCTTGAGATTGATGACTTCTTCGATCGTGTCGCGGGTCGTTCCTGCCTGATCACTGACAATGGCCCGATCGGATCCCAGCAAGGCATTCAAAAGACTCGATTTTCCTGCGTTCGGCGGGCCGCAGATCACCGTACGAAGCCCTTCCCTCAACAATCTGCCCTGATCAGCCGTGGCAAGCAGTCGATTGAGCAATCCAATCTGAGAGTTTATGGATTCGTTCAAGGACCAAACGGATGAGGGTTCGATGTCTTCATCCGGGAAATCGATGTGAGCCTCCACTTGGGCGAGAATCCCGACCAGATGCTGGCGAATGGCCTCAATTTCACGACCAAGTCTGCCCTCCAGTTGTTCGCCCGCCGCTTTGATGGCCAGGTCGGTCTGGGCTGTGATCAGGTCCATGATAGCCTCAGCCTGAGTGAGATCCATCCGTCCATTGAAGAAAGAACGTTGCGAAAATTCTCCAGATTCCGCCGGGACAGCACCTGCGTCCCAGAGGGCTTCCAGCACACGACGCGTCACCAGAGCGCCACCATGACAAGCCAGTTCCACCACATCCTCGCCGGTGAAGGTGTCCGGTCCCGGAAACCAGGTCAGCAAACCTTCATCGAGCTTTTCTCCTTTGAAATTGACGAAGCTTCCAAAATGCTGTCGGCGGGGTTCCCACCGCGAACTTGACCTCCCCTTGAAAACTCGTGAGGAAATAAGCTTGGCTGCGGCACCGCTGATCCGGATCAAGGCCACAGCGCCGGTACCGGGAGGGCTGGCTATTGCGGCGATAGTGGAAAAGGGCATGTCAGGTAAACTGCAAATCTGCTTTGATTCGGGAGGCCCGCAACCCGCAAAAGTCATTGCGGGAAGAGCAAATCCGCATCACGATGGCCTGGTCTGGGGATGGGAATCAAGCACATGCCTGAGGATGATCGTCCTCGAGAAAAACTCGTCGAACGTGGGCCGGGCTCGTTGAGCGACGCAGAGATTCTTGCGATATTTTTCGGAACGGGGCGTCAAGGCGCCAGCGCCGTAGACCTAGGAAGAGAATTGCTGGACCGATTCGGCAACCTTAGAGCACTTTCTCAGGCGAGTCTCGAGGAACTTCAATCCATTTCCGGGATTGGCCCGGTAAAGGCTGTTCACCTTGCCGCCATTTTCGAATTTGGGCGTCGATTGGCTCGGGAACCGTTCCGGGAGATAAACATCACCTCACCGGAAGACGCCTTCTCCCTGCTTGCACCCTCCATGCAAGGGCTTTCCCAGGAATCGGTACGGGTGATCCTTCTCAACCACCGAAAGCGACTCATTCGAGTCAATGAGATATTCCGGGGCACAGGTAACGAGTCATTCGCCAATCCAACCGAAATTCTCAGATCCGCAATCGCCCACGCCGCTCACAGCCTCATACTGGCCCACAATCATCCGTCGGGAGACCCCTCCCCGAGTTCAGCGGACCATGATGCCACCCGAAGACTTAAAGTTGCTTGCCAAGCGATCGGGCTGGAGTTAACCGACCACATTATTATCGGTTGCCACGGCCCGGGCGTGGATTCCCCTTACTTCAGCTTCCGTGAGGCCGGACTACTTTGAACTCCCACACATTTTTTCATGTCAATTCACCCCAAAGCCCTCGTTTCACCAGGAGCCAGGATAGGAAGCCGAACCACTATCGGAGCGTTTGCCATTATCGAAGATGATACGGTGATCGGAGACGATTGCCACATTGAAGCGAGTGCCCAGATCCGTGCCCACACCTCTCTTGGAGCCGGGTGCTTTATCGGGTCCGGGGCACTCATCGGCGCGGATCCCCAATTCAGGGGGTTTGACCGCTCCATTACTTCCGGAGTTCGCATCGGTGAACGGAACACCCTCAGGGAATACGTGACCGTGCACCGCAGCATCCACCAAGGCGAAGCAACCGTCCTTGGGAATGAGAACTACCTGATGGCGGGCTCCCACGTGGGACATGACACGGTCATCGCGAATGAAAACACGATCGCCAACAACGTGCTCCTTGCGGGCCACGTCGCCGTTGGCAGCCACTGTTTTCTCGGGGGAGGTTCGGTTTTCCACCAGTTCATTCGCATAGGAGATTATGTCATGGCGCAGGGAAATTCCGGTTTTTCCCTCGACCTCCCCCCATACGTGATTGGTGCGGGCGTGAATGAAGTGGCCGGCATCAACTCCGTTGGTTTACGCCGGGCCGGCGTCAGCCCGGAGGTTCGCAACCAGATCAAGGAAACCTTCCGGAAAGTGTATTTTGGCGCACAGACCCTTCGTGAGATACTTGATGAAGTCGACGAATCTAATCTTGCGTCTCCGCTGGTTGCCTTTTTTCAATTTTTACGTCAGGAGTCAAAAAAAGGGCTCTGCATCCGCACTTCGCGAGACTTCAAATCTATTTAACTTTGGTTAATGAATTGTCACGAATGGGTGAATTTTTCGTTGGTCTTTTGGCTGGATGGGCGTACATGAGACTAGGTGGGTTCGGTGGAAATCCGACCCGGCCTAAAAGCCGTTGTTTTCCTTGATCTGTAAGCGTTCCAGCCCGTTTCCATTGTTGCCGAACCGATGCCTTCTCCGCATCGCGTTTTTCTTGATGCTTTGCGTCGCTTCCGGGATCAGCACGAATGCAATCGCACAGGATGAGTCGGTCTCTCGCCGAGAACGAGGTGGTTCGGCCAAGCAGAATCTCGACATTCAGGCCGATTTTTCCGATTACGACCAGAACCTGGGCATCGCCAAAGCCTACGGAGATGTTCTCGTCAAATACGGAGACGTGACCATCCAGGCCGACCAGATCGAATTCCATCAATCATCTGGAAATATTTTTGCCCGGGACAATGTCCGAATCTTCAAGGACGGACAGGTGGTTGATGCTGAAGAAATCATCTACAACATCAACACGGGGGAGATGACCACCAGCAACCTCAAGAGTGCGCTGGAGCCCATCTACTACAGTTCAAATGATGTGCAACGCCCCGAAGAGGGGACGGAAGGTCCCATTACGATGCTGGATTCGTATTTCACAACTCACGATTCCGCCACGCCCAACTACCACATTAAGGTCAAAAAACTCGAAGTTTATCCAGACGACAAAATTATCATGCACGGGGCGAAGCTCTACATGGGTAACACCCCTGTTTTCTGGTTCCCTTATTTCGTGCAGCCGATGGATGCCGAACTCGGCTATTACTTCACGCCCGGATGGAACTCGGCCTGGGGAGGCTTCCTACTCAACCGCTACGGTTTCATGATCGGTGAAAACCACCATGCACAGGCCCATCTCGACTTCCGTTCAGAGAGAGGGCTTGCAGGTGGTGTCGAATTCTTTGACCGGAAGTTCAAGAACAACGACAACATCGGCAGACTCAATCTCTACTACGCGAGCGACAACGAACCAACATTGAGCTTCAATGGACGCGATCGACGCGACAAGACCTCCTCGGATCGCTACCGTATCAATTTCCAACATCGTGTTTACCTTCCCGGCTCGGACGACGAGACCTTCTATCTTGATTTCGACATCAACAAACTCAGCGATGCCTTCCTCTACGAGGACTTCTTCCCTTCCGAATTCCGTATCGATCCAAAGCCAGACAATGTGGTGAACCTCAACAAGCTCTTCGAGCAGGGCGAGATCTCCTTGACGGGGCGCTTTCAACTCAACGAGTTCTTCCAGACCGACACCCGTAGTCCCGAGTTAGCCATCGACATCATTCGAACTCCTATCGGCGATACGGGCTTCTTCTACGATGGCCTCACGAGTTATGGGCTTATCGATGAAGAACTCGACGACGATTCGATCCTTGCCGGAATGGTCGATCCAAGTGGCTTCAATCGTTTCCACTCCTACCATGAATTCCTTTTCCCAATCCAACTCGGAGGAATTCTGAATGTCGTTCCTCGAGCCGGCGCCGGCTACACGAATTACTCCAGTTTTGACATCCCGGGACTCGGCTCCCTCGATCGCACCACCTTGCATGCCGGTGTCGATTTTTCCTTCAAAATGTCGAAGAAGTCCCCTGAAATCGTCAACCGCGCGCTTGGCATCAATGGGCTTCTGCACGTCGTGCGTCCCTACATGAACTTTTCCTACGTGAGCACGGATGATCTCACCGGGCGCTTTTCTCCGATCGACCGATTTACCCCGACCACGCGGCTGCGCCCCATCGACATGCCGCTCTTTACGTCCCTCGATGACATCCGCGATTGGCAGATTATCAGAAGCGGGGTTTCAAACCGCTGGTACACCAAGCGCAATGGTGCCTCCTATGAATGGCTGGCCCTCAACAACTATTTTGACACCTATCTGGAGGATCCCGAGTTTAACCGTGATTTTTCGAACTTCTTCACCGACGTGGAATGGCGTCCCTTGCCTTGGCTGACTGCCTCTACGACGACCCAGCTCCCCCTCTTCGACGGAGCCATGGATTTCACCGAACTCAGTTCCTCCGTCACTTTCATGCCCACAGATTGGTTTGAAATCGGAATTCGGCACTACTTCATCAACGATCATCCTTTCTTCCAGGACTCCGATCTTTACACGCTCGCAACTTACACCCGCCTCAGCGACAACTGGGGATTCAGCACGGAGCACCGCTACGAATCGGACGACGGCACGCTTGAATATCAACAGTATTCGATCCATCGCGACCTAGCGAGCTGGACGGCGAGCTTGGGAGGAATCATCCGCGACAACCGCGACCGGGAAAACGAATACGGGGTGATCCTCAGCCTGACACTCAAGGCTTTCCCGAAGGTTTCACTCCCGGTTGATTTCCAGCCTGGGAGCCTCGGTGCCGAGGATTGAGACGTTCCTCCCAAAGAGGTTTCCCCGTGGATAAGGCAGCTGCCAGATTCGGACTGTCAAACGCCATTTCCGCCCTACATTTCCTGCTCGCGTTGTTCCCGAGCTTGCGTTATTGACTCCCCTTTTCCCTGATGAAACTGACGATTATCGGATCCGGATACGTGGGACTGACCACAGGCGCCTGTTTTGCCGAAGTGGGCCACGAGGTTATGTGCGTGGACAATGACGAAAAGAAGATCGCAACTCTTCTTCGTGGGGAGATTCCTATTTTCGAGCCCGGCCTTGCCGACCTTGTGACCCAGAATGTGGCCGCGGGCCGTCTCTCGTTCACCACGAGCACGGAAGAAGGTGTCGATCACGGAGAAGTGGTCTTTATCGCTGTGCCGACACCGCCAAACCCCGACGGCTCCGTCGATTTGAAATTCATCGAAAAAGTGGCGCGGGAAATCGCCCCCTGCATCAAGTCTTACAAGGTCATCGTCGACAAATCTACCGTTCCCGTCAAAACCGGTGAAAAGGTGGCAGAGACCATTCAGCGATATGCGCCCGATGCGGATTTCGACGTTGTTTCCAATCCGGAGTTCTTGCGGGAGGGCTCTGCGGTCGCGGACCTCATGAAACCTGATCGAATTGTTTTCGGCTCCAACAGCGATCGAGCCTCGGCGCTGATGAAGAAGGTTTATGAACCTTTCGTCGCTCCCCTCCTCGTTACGGACATCAACAGCGCGGAGCTGATCAAGCATGCGGCAAACTCCTTCCTTGCCCTCAAAATCTCCTACATCAACGCAATATCCGAGATCTGCGAATCGAGCGATGCAGACGTCGAACTGGTTGCCGAGGGCATCGGTATGGACGCCCGCATAGGCCGGTCCTTCCTGAACGCCGGACTTGGCTACGGTGGCTCCTGTTTCCCCAAGGATATCGCCGCCTTCATCGCCATCAGCGAGGAGCTCGGGGTCCCCTTCGATCTTTTGAAAGAAGTTCAAAAGATCAACAGACGCCAGCTGGAACGCTTTATCGAGCGTATCCGCAGAACCCTGTGGGTGTTATCGGAGAAGAAGATTGCGGTTTGGGGCCTCACCTTCAAGCCGAACACTGATGATCTCCGTTGCTCCGTGGCCATGGAACTCGTGGAGAAGCTTGTTGAGGAAGGGGCAGAAATCACTGCCTACGACCCCAAGGGCATGGAACGGGTGTCAGAGATGCCTATCGGATCGAAAATCCGCCTCACCGACTCGCCCGAGGAGGCGGCAACGGGAGCCGAGGCTCTGATCATCGCCACGGAGTGGCCGGAATTCGCCCGGGTCGATTTCAGAAAAGTCCAGGCGTCGATGCTGTCCCCCCTGCTCTTCGACGGTCGCAATCTTCTAGACCCGGCCACGATGAGGAAGCACGGTTTCGAGTATCACGGCATCGGAAGGGGGATCTGAAGCGAACCTGCCGGCCAGTTTGCTTTTGACAGCCGGCCGGATTTCAGGAAATCTCCTCGCATGCAACCGCATCGCGCCACCACCATCCTCGTCCTGGGAATTCTCAGTCTCGTCATTTGCGCCATTTGCGGGCCGATCGCCTGGGTCATGGCGAACCGGGATCTTGCGGCCATGAACGCCGGTCTCATGGATCCGTCAGGCATGGAACAAACCAAGGCGGGCAAGATTTGCGGCATCATCGGGACGGTCTTCCTGATCCTGGGGGCCATTTTTTCGGTCATCTACTTCATCGCCATCGCAGCAGTCATCGGAGTGTCTGCGTCGCAGGGAGGGATGCAATGATTCTTCGCCGGGAGAAGGTCAGTCGGCGGGATTTTTTCCGGCCGATGACTCTTCCCTGGTGGATCGCTACTGCGCTTTTCATTGCCTCGCTCCTTCTCGTCAGGTACTTCAACCAGACCGAGGGTGCGCAAATTTCACTTTGTCCGACCAAAAACCTTTTCAGGATCCCCTGTCCACTTTGCAGGGGAACCTCTGCGACCTTCCAGCTTGTGGAAGGAAACGTGTCGGGTGCGCTTCAATCGAACCCGCTTGCCACCCTTCTCGTTGTGGGGGCCACCTGTTGGATCACCCTGTGGCTTGTCTTCGGTATCCGCCTGAGGGCAACGATACCGACCAAGGTAACGGCAGCTCTCATCCTCCTCGCCCTTGCGGCGAACTGGAGCTATCTACTTGCGATCAGGTGATTGGAACGATGTGAGATTCCGAACTCGGCTTCCGAACTCGATCAAAAGCCAGAACTTCCCCGCCTCAACGGTCAAACTGGGCATCGAAAACGATGTTCGACGGAGGAAAGTCGAGTTTCTTCACAAACGCGCACGATTCGGCAGCTCCGGCCTCGCGGTCCATGCCACCATCTTCCCACTCGACCGAAAGCGGACCACTGTAACCCACATCGTTGAGCGCCCGGATGATCGGCTCGAAATTGATCTTGCCTCGTCCCACCGACTTGAAATCCCAGTAACGTTTCCGGTTGTGGAAGTCGACGTGACCGCCAAAAACCCCGGCATCGACCGGACGGTCCGACCACCCGACGTCCTTCATGTGGACGTGGTTGATCCGGTCGGCGAAACGATAGATAAATTCGACATAATCGACTCCCTGGTAACCGAAATGGCTGGGATCATAATTGAAGCCGAAAGCTGGATGATAATCGATCGCGGCGAGGGCACGCTCGGCCGAGGCGATGTCAAAGGCAATCTCGGTGGGGTGAACCTCAAGTCCGAACTTGATACCGTTCTCCTGGAACACATCCATGATCGGACCAAAGCGATCGGCGAAGTCCTTGAATCCCGCATCGATCTGACCCGGTAGCACGGGCGGAAACGAATAGATGAGGTGCCAGATCGACGAACCGGTGAAGCCGTTGACCACGCTGACTCCGAACTCTTTGGCAGCCACAGCAGTACGCTTGAGTTCCTCCGCTGCCCGCTGGCGTACCCCCTCGGGATCTCCGTCACCCCATACATAGTCGGGAAGGATTTGCTTATGGCGTGCATCGATGTTGTCACACACCGCCTGCCCCACCAGGTGGCTCGAAATGGCGAAGCACTTCATGCCGTGCTTTTCGAGGAGAGCACGTTTCGAGGCGCAATAGGCAGCATCGGCCTTCGCTACTTCGAAGTGATCTCCCCAGCAGCCAAGCTCGACTCCGTCGTAGCCCATGGATTTGGCCTTCGTGATGATCGTTTCGCAATCGAGATCGGCCCACTGGCCGGTGAAAAGTGTGACAGGTCTGCCCATGGTCTTCGAAGAATTGGGGGGTTCAGGGTGCGGAAATCCGGGAAAATGCATAGCGTCTCCGCTGGAATCATTCAAGCACGAATCTTTCCCCGGATCGTGTCTCAACGAACCAGTTTCGCGTCGGTTTCGTCGAGCCGGAAGCGAGTGTTCATGACCGAGTGTTTCTCGGGTCCCTCTGCGTATTTTACGTAGGTTGTCGCCACCACCGTACCGTCGGGCAACACTTCCAGGTCGGAATACCCGCAGTCCGTGTTCCCCTTCCCCGGTTCATCCACTTCCTTCCTGAGCGAATTGTGAAAGAGCTTGATCCGATAATCGCCGGCCCTTCCCCCGGCGAGGTCCTCAAAACGCCCAACCCAGGCCACATAGTGCCCGTAGGTTGAACTGGATACCGCCATATCTCGAAACGCGACGACGAGGCGTTCGCCGCCCACGTACTTCGCCACGTGCCGATCGCCGGTGAGAAACGCCGGCAACTCCCGTGGCGGGCTCCACGACTGGGCCTCGTCATGGCTGAAGGAAACCAGAGAGTGAAAACGCCGACTGTTTTCACGCATCAGCATTACCAGCGATTTTCCGTCAGGAGAAGCAATGACGCAGGGTTGGGACCAGCGATCGGGAACCCGCAGGATACGACGAATCACGGACCAATGGAGTCCCCCGTCTATCGATTCACTTTGAACGACATATCCTGGCAGATCGCTCCACATGACCAGACGGTTTCCACGGTCGAAGGAAAGGATCGTTTTCGGCGGCACTTCACCCTCGACACCGTTGGGAATCATCGCCGACCAGGTCTTCCCCTCGTCTTCCGAAACGGACTGAAACAGCGGATATGGCGGTTTCCCCCCGCGACTCCAATCGAGACCACCGGCAAAACAGACCAATCTTGCAACGCCACCAGGTCCGACGAGCCGGTGAAGAGCGGGCGTGTTTGAGGTTGTGGACCAGTTAGAAGGGACCGCCAACGGATCCGTCCAGGTTCGTCCCGCATCCTCGCTCTTCGCGAGCGGACCTATCCACTGGGCATGACCGAGGCACCACGCGGTGAACATGGTCCTGCCGTCCGGCAAGAGAACCGTGTCGCAGTGCCCCTGATAGATGGATTCGGTTCCGGCTGCAACGACAGAATGGCGTTGCCGTTCCGATGACAAGTCAACCAGCGGAAGATCGATCATTGGATTCGGCTCCTTCGGAGACTTTTCGAACTTCGGCAACTCGGCAAGCTCTCGCGCCAGCGGACGGCTGATGAGAATCTTCCCCTTGGACTTCGGCCCCCTGAATTCCCTCGCAAGAATGTCGTCTTCGGTAAACCGGGCCATGAGTATCTCACCGTCGGTGGACCGGTTGTGGTCGTAGGAAATGTAGAGAGTTCCATCGGGCGCCTGAAATCCATCGGGATAGGAGATTCCCGAACGTTCATCAAGCAAGAGACCGCCTTGCCAGGATTTCCCTTCATCCCCGCTGAGCCACGCCGTAAGCTGGCTGCGCCCTTCGTGGGTCTCGATCGAGAGCCCGTGCTTGATCAGCAGGATCTTCCCGGAAACAAGCCGACGAATGTGGAAACGCGCCACGGGATGATGAATGGCGGAAGTCCGTGCCTCGCTCCAGCTTCGCCCCCCGTCCATTGAGTCGCTCTCCATGATTCCCTTGGCCGTCCTCGCCAGCATCCAGAGCGAGCCGTCCTTGCGCTCCACGATCATGTGCTCGTGCCAGTCCGGATTGGGAAAGATGGCGGCTCCACGTCGTTCCCAGGTTGCGCCTTTATCCGAGGAAACGAGGACATTCGCCCCACGCAGAGGATCAAGTCCACGGAAGCATCCTTTAAAGGCATCCAATCCGCCTCGCTGATCCAGGGATACGGGAAGCATCCAATCACCCGAGGAAAGCACGGTCGGCTTGTTGAGAGTGACACCATGCCAGATCCGTCGTGGTGCCGACCAGGTGGGTTCTTCACCGTCTGGGTTTTCACAAATGGTGGCCCAGACCCCTCCTCGCCCATCGAACATGTCCATGGATTGGTCGAAGATCAGCCAGAGGCGTCCCAAGGGATCGGTCCAGAGGTTCCCGACGAGAATACTACGATCGCGAGGAAGAGTCTTTGAATGGGAATCGAGAACGAGGCGGGGACTGGACCAGGTTTCACCGTCATCATCGCTGGAATTGAGAACAAAAAAAGCTTTCGGGCTATCCCCACCGGCAACCCAGCAAGCCCACAGGCGCCCTCCCGGAGTACGCTCGATTCCGATCGTCATTCCGTAGTCGAGCCTGTCGTAGCCATATTCGGGAAGGGGCGAAATGTTCGGTACCGGAGGAATCAGGGCGAGATCGGCAACCTTTTCCATCACCTCGATTTCAAAGGCCCGAACCTGCTCGGAAGACATTTCCTCAATGGGATTTTCGGGCAACTCCTGGGCTGGTAGAGCCTGCGCCAACAACAATGCAGTCAAAAAGAGAGAGATTCTCATGACTTAAGGCCGACCAGGGATTGATAAGTTTTGCGAAGGATGGAGAGGTCGGAGTCTACCGCGATCCGGGTAAAGCCGAGCCCAGCATGCAACGCAACCTCTTCCGGATTACGAACGAGGATTCCCGCCTCCTTCCCGGCGTTCCGAGCGGCAGTGAGAACTTGTTCAAGACATTTGTCGTAGGAAGGCAAGCCCTCGGCCGGATGGTGTTCAAGATCGTGCCACAGGTCAGCGGGTCCGACAAAGAGACCATCGACTCCTTCCACCCTCGCAATCTCGTCAGCCCCACCGACTCCCGCGAGACTCTCGATCTGGACGAGAATGATCGGCTTTCCAGGGTGATCTTTCATTCCGTAGTTTGTCGCCCTCACCGTCCGGGAGAAACCTCTTCGCCCAAGCGGAGCGTGGCAGGCGAAACGCACAATCGAGGCTGCATCTGCCGCAGACTCGACTCGCGGGACCATGATCCCATCTGCTCCCCAATCGAGGACTCGCGCGATCTGATCGGGTTCTGGAGCGCTGACCCGAACCACCCCGGTTGCCTTCTTACCGCTGATAGCGCGCAACTGATCCGGAAGGTCGGCCTCGGAAGCACAACCGTGTTCAAGGTCGAACAAGACCCAGTCGAATCCGGAAAGAGCCGCCAGTTCGGCGATGACCGGCGAACCAATCGAAAGCCAGGTACCGAGGAAGGGAGACGAGTCAGGTTTCATCACAATCGAGTGCATACAAGGAACCAAAAGCGGAAATATCCCTTCTCATTTTTTTCGGACAAATCTTCCGTCGAAGGGAACCTTCCCGGTGATTCGTTTTTTTGAATTTGGTTCATTCCCATCAGTCAAGAAGCTCAATGCCGGCGTCAGCCTCGAGACCGCGCTGTGCCACTCTGATCCGTTCTTCCGTGAACGTCCTCAGATCGCTCCCCGAGGCTCCACGCCCGATGAGGAAAAACCCGGAGTCCCTTTCAAAGTATCCGGCACCCACCCTGATCACCGCTTTTACGATCATGTTTCGCAACAGGTGCATCCAGAAGCGCCGCCGCCATTCCTCGGGAAGCGCTCGCCGGCTCGTGTAACCGGAAAAGACGTGCTCAAGAAATGAACCGCCATGAAAGCAGGCAAGTAGAGACAGATCATCCATGGGATCGCCCGAGATGGAATCGTCAAAATCGATAAAGGACTTGGCCGAATCCGGCTCTCCCAGCACATTCCACAGGGCTAGATCCTTGTGAACCAGCACTCCTCGGTCCAGTTCGAGAAGTTCGGCATGTGCCTTAATGAGCGAGTCGATCTCGTCGGCCTGTTCGCTTCCAAGAAAGGAGTTCGCCACGAGAAACTCCAGGTGCGTTGCCAGCCGGAGAAAGAAGTAGTCGGGATAAGAGCGGTGATGGCCGGTCAAGCCTTCCCCTCTCTGCCATTTCCCAAGGTCAAACGGCCCGAAACCCTTCGGACAGATCGATTGCCAGAGGGAGACGTTTCTCCCGATTTCGAAGGCTGTCCTTTCCGTGTCGAGCATTCCCATCTTTGCCCAGTGATTGAGATCGGGATGGGGTATCCGCTCCAATGCCTGCCAGGCGAACGGGACTTTCTTGCGGCTGGCGTCACAGCACAGCACACGAGGAACAGGAACACCGACTCTTGCGACTTCTTCCAGCACAGCAGACTCCATCTCAAGGTGGTTGTCCTTTTCGGGGCCGTTCTCGATCCGGAGAAAGACTGAAACTCCATCTATCTCGGCATTCCAGGTGAGATGATTACCCTGGCCGGAGGCAGGAAAAAGCGATAGCTTTTCGGGGTGGAAACTGTCGAAGAGAACGCGACGGACGACGTCCTCGGGGACCTCATCTCCTCGCGGGGGCGGTCCGGTGCCATGAAAGGCGGCAGGCCGGTCGCACTTCCAGTAGTAGATGTCCCGGCGACTCATTCCACCGGGTTCCTTCGTTTCCACCACGCTGCGACAAGGCCACCCACGATATTCTGCATGACTCCACTGAAGACCGCTCCTGCGGCAGCGAGAGGCATCGCCGCGAAATGAGTCTTCGCGAGCGCGGCGGCCATCCCCCCGTTCTGCATCCCGACCTCGACGCTCACCGTGCGCGCGGTCGTCTCCGAGAACCGGAACAGCTTCGCGACTCCATAGCCGATGCCGAAGCCTGAGAGGTGAAGAACCGCCGCGGCAAGCAGAAGGCTACCGAAATGTTCACGAATCGCGCCGGCGCTTGCCGCGACGATTCCACCCGTCACCAGCGTGAAGGCGAGGACGGCAACGGTGGGGCCACAGGCCCCCATGCGATCGGCAACTCGGGGAAGTTTCCATCGGATGAGGATTCCGAGGGCAACCGGCGCCACGGTCAGCTGCAGGGTCGACAGGCAAAGCCCCCACACGTCCACCGGCACCCGGTTCCCGGCGAGAACACTGGTCCACATCGGCGTGAAGAAAAACGCCAGCACCGTCGAACAAAGCGTCAAAACCACCGAAAGTGCCACGTTCGCCCTGGCGAGGTAGCTGATCAGGTTTGAAGCCATTCCGCCCGGGCAACTCGCCACGAGGATGATTCCGACGGCAAGTCCCGGCTCGAGTTTCAGCCCCACGGCGATCGCCCAGCCGATCAATGGCATGAGCGTGTATTGCGCCCCGAAACCAAGAGCAACCGCACCTGGTATTTTTGCGACGGCTTGAAAATCTTCGATTCTCAAGGTGAGCCCCATTCCCAGCATCGATGCCGCCAGAGACCAGAATATCCATGGCTTGTCGAACCAGAGCATCGTGGATGGCCAGAAAAAGGCCACTGCGGAGAGGCCAAGCAGCCAGATCGTGTATAGGCGATTGAACCAGTCGAAGAAACGTTGCATGGGATCATTGGTGGACATCCTTCACTCCCGGGTATCCAGGACCACCCGCACCGAGGTATCCCCCGCTGGCACCGGCGGGATCGCGGGTGACCCAGAAGGCATACAACGAACCCCGTTCCAGAAGGAAGCGGAATCGCACCGGTTTCCCGACCGCACCCGCCATTCCCGGAAGCTGAATTGCCTTTCTGGTGGAATCGCCGGAGACCGGTTCCGAGGTGCCGAGAACCTTGCCCGTTTCATCGAGCAACTCCACGCGGAGTTCGCCATCGAAGTTCACGAACAAATGCTGCCCGGAAAATCTTAGCGGGCGAGTTGTCAGCGAGCCGGGTCCGTTCATCGAGGCGAACCCGTCCCGACGCAAGGTTGCAAGACCAATTGCCCCGCCCGTATACATACCCCGTTTTCCGCTTGGAGCCACCCCGCTCGTGCCCATGTAGGGGAACACGAGTTCCTCACCGACAACCGCAAAAACGCCGGCCGTGCCGTGCAGATAGCCGCGATCCCACGATCCTTCGCGACGCGAACCCGAAATGAATCCTCTCCGATCCGGACGGGACCAGTGAAAGCCATCCCGGCTGAATCCGAGTTCGAGATCCACCAGCTTCGGAAACCTTCCCTCCTGGCAGACCGAGTTGTTTGGTCCCCGGTGGATATAGTGCATCCCCACCATCAGGCTTTCATAGGCGACTGCATTGAGACTGTAGAGTTGCGGTGCATCTCCGGCCCCGGGGTAACGCCACTCCGGCTCGGGAAGATCGAGTCGGTCGGCGTTGGTCCAGTAAACCGCGCGGCTCCACTCCCAACCGTCGAGGAAGCGGTCGCGCTCCAGATAATAACGACTTCGCCCCCGCTCCGTGCCCTCCTTGATGCTGAAAACCCATTTCTCACGAAAAGGATTGTAGAAGAACGATCCATAATCGTCGGCGGCCATGTCGGTCACCTTGGCATCCGACCAGGATCGACCGTCCGAAATGTGAAGCGAGTGGTGAAAGCCCTGGGGGCGCTGCTCGCTGGGAACGTGCAACCAACAAGTCTGAAACTTGATCCGTTCGGCCGGATCCCTGGCATTCAGATCCAGCCAGACGCAGTTGTCGGATCCTCCGGTGACCAGTTTCGAACCCGTCCAACGCAAGCCCTCCGGGAGCAATTGCCCTTGGCGCGTCCAGTCTTTCAGATCGGGACTCGTCGCCAGAGAGAGAGGGCCCCTCCAGCCGGCCACGTAGAAGAGCTTGAAGAGATTCTCTGCAGGATCCCAGAACATCCCTCCCTGCCCCGTAAAGACAGTGGCCTCTTCGCCCAACTCGCCCGAGGTCGATGGTGCGAGTTCGCGTTCCGTCTCGGCTTTGAAAACCGGATTCCCCTCGAACTTCTTTGCCTGGTGAAAGGCTCGCTTCAAATCGGTCGACTCGATCAGGAAATCATCCACGAACAACTGGCGTCCCTTATCGATGGGAATCACTTCGGGAGGAGAATCCAGGTAGGGAACCGGCATGGGTTCGGCGGACTTTGGATCGAAGTGCTCCGGAGGCCAGGTTTCGGGCAGGACTATTCCGTTGTAGAGCACCTCCCCCGCATTCTCATTCCACGGCTTCGGCGGAGCGGGGTGGTGCTCCTCCAACTCGGTCCCCTCTCCCATCACGAGAAAGACCAGCTTCTTGAACCGCAGCCTTTCGCCTTCGGAGACCGTCTTGGCGTAGAGGCTGACCCGATTGATCTCTCCGGGAAAAAACTGGGCTTCTGGTCCATCAATCCTGGTAAAACCGGCCGCCACCAGCGCGTCCTCCTGGCTCGCGGCTCGCGGCCGTTTCGTCGGTGTGAGCGCGTAGAGGAGGCCGGGCTTCACCACACGCACATCGGTCTTCTCGATGCTCGTTCTGAGGAAAGGTCGCCCCATCACGATTTCCGGCGC
>JAGRPC010000594.1 GCA_020439925.1 Verrucomicrobiia bacterium
CCGGCGGCGAGATCGGGGACGATGGAAAGATGCGCCTGGTCCGACCGGGCGGCGGCGACATTGACCCTTTCGACCGATCGGGCGAGGTCGAGATTTCGTCCAGCCGCGAGGTGGAGGGTCGAGGCCAGGTCGATCCGGTAGCTGCTCTCGGGATCGGTGGGAAGAGAGGTCTCCGCAGCGCCGTCCGCCCGGTGGTTTGCCGGAGCGGCCGCAGCAAAGGGAATGTTCTTCACGGCGGATGTCGTGCAGGACGAGAGAATGCCGCAGGCAAGGAGAAACGGGAAGAGGGATGGCTTTCTCATGACTCAAGACTCCGTCACGGGTGCAAGTTGACCGAAGTGGCGGCTCTCGGGATCCTCCGGATCGAGCGAGGGGGATTTCACGCGTTTTCCGGCGAGAAGCGCATAGAACGCGGGCAGAATCAGAAGTGTGGCCAGGGTTGCGAAGACGAGACCTCCAACCACGGCACGTCCGAGGGGGGCGGTCTGGTCTCCGCCTTCGCCGAGCCCGAGAGCGAGAGGCATCATCCCGGCGATCATCGCACAACTGGTCATGACCACGGCCCGGACGCGCGAACGGGCGCCCTCGTAGGCCGCGGCGGCCGGATTTGCTTCGCTGCCACTCGCGTTTCGGCGGCGTGCGTTTTCGGAAAAGGTGACAAGAAGGATGGCGTTCGCCACAGCCACACCAACGGCCATGATAGCCCCGATGCCCGACTGAATGTTGACGGTCGTGCCGGTGACCCACAGCGAGAGTGTGATCCCGGCAAGCACCGCGGGCAGCGTCGATATCACGACAAGAGCAAGACGGACGGATTGAAAGTTCGCGCAGAGGAGCAGGAAAATTGCCACCATGGCGATCACCAGGCCTGTCCCGAAGCCTTCGGAGAGTTGGCGATAAGGGACCACCTGACCGCGCAAATCGACCTTGGTCTTGGCGTCTGCCGGTGGTCCGACCGAAGCGATCGCCTTTTCCACCGCCCGGATCGCGCGTCCGAAGTCGGTTCCATGGAGATTCGCGGTGATGCTGACGACCCGGGCGAGATTGTATCGCTCGTAGGTTCCGACCGAGGTGCCTTCGGTGATGTCGACGAGGTTGCGCAGAAGGACGGGAGTCCCATTCCGGGAAGCCACCGGGGTGTTGCGAAGGTCTTCGAGCGAGCGCGTCCGTTCCTCGGGGATCTGGACCTGGATGTTGAAGGAGATGCCCGTTTTCGGATCGGCCCAGAAATTGGGAACGGTAAATCGGGAGGAAGTCGTCGCGGCGACGAGGGAGCGGGCGATGTCCTCGACATCGACCCCGAGGAATCCGGCTCGCTCCCGGTCAATCCGCACGTTGACCGTCGGGAATTCGAGATCCTGGGCGATCTGCACGTCGCGCAGGGAGGGGATCTTGCGCAAGGCGTCGAGAAGCTTCTCCGCGTGGGCCTTGCTCGTCGCCAGGTCTCCCCCCGTGCTGACCGCGACCTCGATCGGGGTCGGAGAGCCGAAGCTCATCACCCGGGAGACGATGTCCTGTGGTTCGAAGGAGAGCTTCACGTCCGGCATTTCCTGGCCCAGGACCTCACGGAGGCGCTCCTTGAGCGGGGCGATCCGGACCCCGGCGTCCTCTTTGAGTTGGACGGCGAGAAAACCCTCGCCGGGACCTCCATTCCAGAGGTGGACGAGATTCACCGGGAACGATGAGTTGTGGACGCCCACCATTCCGATCGAAATGGCGATCTTCTCATTGCCGCCGACTTCCTTGGCGACGACGTCGAGAATGCGGGTGGCGATCTTTTCGGTGATGCCAACCTGCGTTCCGGACGGGGCCCGGAAACGAAGGGCGAATTGACCGGAGTCGGTCTGGGGAAAGATTTCTCGCCCGACAAAAGGGCCGATGAGCAGGAGGATCGCCGCGATCCCCCCCAGATAGGCCGGGACCACGACCCAGCGAGCCGCAATGCTGGCCTTCATGAAGGGCGACAGCAGGGAACGAAGAAGCCCTGAATCCTCCCTGCCGTTTTCGTGGTTGGCGCCCCCTTTGCCGCGGAGAAGCCAGACAGAGAGGATGGGCACCAGCGTGCTGGAGAGGAAAAACGAGGCGATCATCGAAAATCCGACCGCGAGGGCGAGGGGTACAAAGAGCGCCTTGGCTGCGCCGATCATGAAGAAGGCGGGAATGAACACGGCGAGCACGCAGACCATGGCGAGGAATCGCGGCAGGGTCGTTTCGCGGGTGCCCAGAAGGGCGGCTCCGGCCAGGGATTCACCCCTTGCGAGATGCGAATGAATGTTCTCCACGGCGACCGTCGCTTCGTCGACGAGAATCCCGACGGCCAGGGCGAGCCCGCCGAGGGTCATGAGGTGGATGCTCTGGCCGGTCATCCAGAGAGCGAGACAGGAGGCGAGAAGAGAGAGGGGAATGTTGACGACAACGATGAAAGCGCTCCTCCAGTCGCGGAGGAAGAGCAGTACCATCAGTCCCGTGAGAAAGGCACCGAGGGCACCCTCCTTGAGAAGGTC
>JAGRPC010000595.1:0-1291 GCA_020439925.1 Verrucomicrobiia bacterium
GCGTTTTCGAGAAAATGGTTCAGTCGCGGAGCGATCGCCCCGCGATGGGTCCGGTGAAACTCCGAGATGGCTTCGGACACTTCCTGCAATTTCGCAAGTTGCCCTCCCGGATCGCGCTCCCGCAGATCGGCGTCCCCGATCACCTCAAGGCGCCGGCGCAGGAGGGAAATCAGGTAGTCGAGATCTTCTTTTTTCATCACGGCAAACGAAGAGGGTTGAAGGCGGGAGTCAACCCTCTTGAATCGTTCCGACCTCCTCAACGGAAGGGCCAGATCAGGGGAATGAGAATGGAGGCGACAACCCACAGAAGCAGGTTCAGCGGCACGCCGACGCGCGGGAAGTCCGTGAATTTGTAACCGCCGGCCCCGTAGACGTAGGTGTTGGTCTGGTAGCCGATGGGCGTGGCGAAGCTGGCGCTGCAGCCGAAAATCAGGGCGACGATGAAGGGACGCGCATCGACCCCGATTTCCCCCTGCCAGGAGATCTTGTCCGCGATCCCGATGACAATCGGGGTGAGAAGGGCGGCAACCGCGTTGTTGCTGATGAGTTCGGTCAGGACGGAACTGAGCAGGTAAACCACGGCCAGAATGACGAATGGCGAACAATCGCCACAAAGCGCCATGATCCCCTTCACGAGCACCGCGGCAGCCCCGGTCTGGTCCATTGCCAGCCCCAGCCCGAGCATCCCGAAAATAAGGAAGATGATGTTCCACTGGATCGCACCGTAGGCCTGCTCGGCGGTGACACAGCGGGTCAGGATCATCAAGAGGGCGGCGAGCATGGCGAGGGCCGGCACCGGCATCAGGCCCGTCGAGACACCGATCACGAAGGCGAGGACGATGCCGACTCCGAGGCGAACCTTGCGGCGGTCGATGACGGTGTCGGGTGCCTCGGAAAGGCTGACGAAATCCTTCTGGTCCTGGAGCCGACGGAAGGCATCGGGTTCCGCCTCCATGAAGAGGGTATCGCCGAAGGCAAGCCGGATCTGGTTCAGCGAGTCGTGAAGATTGACTCCCTGTCGGTGAATCGCGAGCACGTTGATCCCATAGTTCCGGCGAAACCCGATCTCCTTGAGACTTCGTCCGACCAGTTCGGAGCGCGGTCCGATGATCCCCTCGAGGAGCTTCAGCTCCCGGGTCTCCACACGAGTCAGGCTGAGCTCGTTCTGTCCCTCGAAACTGACTCCGGGATCGTTCCTCAATTCCTTGAAAGCCTTGCCGCGGAGAACGAGAAGCAGCTTGTCCTTTTCCTGGACCACCAGTTCGTCGAGCGGAACATCGAGGGCTCTGCC
>JAGRPC010000595.1:1455-1584 GCA_020439925.1 Verrucomicrobiia bacterium
GCTTGCGTCCGATGAGAACGAGATAGAGAAAACCGATCACGGCATAGACGATCCCGAGGGGTGTCACCTCGTACATGGTGAACGCATCCTGCCCGTAATCCTGCGCGACCCCGTCGATGATGAGGGTGG